>JANPIA010000202.1:0-26588 GCA_031424735.1 Segetibacter sp. | reverse complement strand
CCGACCGGCTTGCCGAAGCCTTTGCTGAGTTGCTTCACAAAAAAACAAGAACGGAATTTTGGGGTTACGTAAAAGAGGAAACCCTTACAACAGAAGAACTCGTAAAAGAAGAGTACGTTGGCATAAGACCGGCGCCGGGTTATCCCGCATGTCCCGACCACACAGAGAAATATAAGTTGTTTGACTTGTTGGATGTAACCAACCACACGGGTATTCAACTAACCGAAAGTTTAGCAATGTACCCCGCTGCGTCGGTATGCGGATGGTATTTTGCAAACCCCGAAAGCAAATATTTCGGGGTAGGTAAAGTGGAGAAAGACCAGGTGGTTGATTATGCAAACCGAAAAGGAATGGAACTTGAAGATGTTGAACGCTGGTTGCGCCCTGTGTTAGAGTACGACGCTTAATTTTACAAACCGCAGAGTATGGGAGATGCGGAGATGGCGCAGAGGTGTTCTCCTTTGCTGTCTTTCTTTCATCCTTTTCTGTTGTAATTTTTTTTACGAGAGATGTAAGTACAAATTAGCAAGCCACGTCGTCGGCCATGCTAAGTAAGGGGCATAAATTTCTCAGAGAATTGTACTATAACATTTAAAAAGCAAGCAACTCTGCGTTAACTCCAAATCTCCTGTTCTCTGCGGTAATTAACGCTGGTGTCTATTCAAAAAACTATCCCGGTACCCTCGAAATGTATTTCTCAATTTCCTTTATTTGATCAACCACTTGTTTGGTGGTTGGCTTCAGCGCTTTGGCTTTTCTAAAAAAATCTTTTGCTGCGCGAAACTCCCGTTTGTTTAAATAGATCTGGCACATACTAAGGAAGGCTACTGCCTGGCTTTCTTTATCCGGAATGCCGGCACGTATTGCCTGGCGTATATAGCTCTCTCCATTTTTCAAATCGCCCTTTTGCATTGCCATCATACCCAACTGTAACTTGTTTGCACCTTCCGCTTCTGCCATGGGCGAACCGAGCGAAAGGCTTTTTTTCATATGCAATTCAGCCGAATCAAAGTCCTGGTTCATCATGGCCAGGTTGCCCTTCAGCGTATAGTAAGTTGAGCGGATGGGCTTATACAAAAGGTTGGGAAACCAGATGGTATCCATGATCCTTTTTACCTCTTCCATATTGCCTTCTTCCATTGGTTGCTGCACCAGGCGCAACGGACCAATAAAAAAATGACTGGCAATAGCAATCACCCCCAGAAAATACAATATAAACGACGACCAAAAACCTGCGCTGATGTTTACCCAAACAGCCAGGGCAATTGCAAGCACACCCAGGTACAGGCGGTATTTTATCAGCAGATTATAGAACTTCATACACTACAAATTGGGCAGCAAATATAAGCGCGAAAAGGGATTGGCAGATTTAAGATTTAACTATTGAAGGTTGAATACCTTAAATCTCTATTTTTGCCACCCCGGAAGAAAAAGGAATTTTGATGGTTGTTTTTTACTTTTGATTTTTGCGGCCCCGTAGTTCAATGGATAGAATAGAAGTTTCCTAAACTTTAGATACAGGTTCGATTCCTGTCGGGGCTACCTCACGAGAAGGGTGAGCAGAAATGCCACCCTTTTCTTTTTGCAACAGGTTAAAATCCTCATCAGTAATACAAAGCAGTGAAAGGCAGTAGCCTGGTTCAGTAGTTCGATACTTTTTGCCGTACAGGTAAAATTTTTGTCTGGCTTCTTTATAGCTTGTTCCAATTATCCAGGAAGACTTAATTATTATTTTCAACTGCTTTGTTAGCGCTCAATAAGTTTTTTCTAACGTGAATAATTCGTTAGGCACTAAGCAAAAATTAAAGCTCCGAATACCATGTTATTTTTATGTTGTTGTAAACCTTTACGGGTTTGATCTGTTTAAAATTTTTGAACCGCGGATATAAAATAATGGACAACAATCTAATATTAGTAGCAGGCGCAACAGGCGACTTAGGTGGACGGATAGTAAAAGCTTTATTGAATAAAGGAGCAGCAGTAACAGCAATTGTTAGAGCATCCGGTAACCAGGAAAAAATAAAACATCTCGAAACACTTGGTATAAATATTTACAAGGTAAATAATTGGACCGTAGAAGAATTAGCAAATGCATGCAACGGTGCATCATGTGTAGTGTGTGCAATGGCAGGTTTAGGAGATGTTATTTTAGATGCTCAAACTATATTATTAGACGCAGCAATTGCCGCACGTGTGCCACGGTTCATTCCGTCTGACTATTCATTGGATTTTACAAAATTTTCCGATGGTGAAAACCGCAATCTTGATTTACGACGCAAGTTTCATAATTATCTTGATAATACTGTCATTGCTTCCACCTCAATTTTTAATGGTGCATTTACCGAATTATTGACTGGGCAAATGCCTTTGCTTTTTTTTAAACAAAAATTGGTTATGTATTGGGGAGCGGCAGACCACCCATGGAATTTTACAACCATGGACGATACTGCTGCATATACTGCCAACGTTGCTCTTGATGTATCAACACCCAGGTACCTTAGAATTGCAGGAGACCAAATTAGCCCAAGAGAAATAAAAGCAGTTATTGATACTATTACAGGACAAAAATTCAAATTCATAAAAACAGGTGGGCAAGGATTGCTCGGTCTTATCATTAAAATAGCCAAAACATTTTCACTGTCAAAACACACTCTTTATCCTGCCTGGCAAGGTATGCAGTATATGCACAACATGATTGACAAACGTTCGAAAATTAGCAAACTGGATAATAACCGCTACCCTGAGATGCATTGGACAACTGTAAAAGAACTTTTAAGTAAACATCAGCAAGAAATGAAAAGTGTTTGAATACATTTTGTTTATTCACCCGCCCGAGTACGAAAAGCAGACAACTTAGAGGCTACCCAAACAAACAGACCAGCGACCGATTACTAATTTTACTAATTCAGCAAGCCCCGGTATTTATTAGAAGCATGTTGTTTTCCGAAGAAAATATTCAGAAAAATTAGAATTGTAAAGTCCAGTATGTATTTGCCATGCATAAAACGTGCGCCTGAATATCATTAAAAAAAAACGGATTGCCCATTGGCAATCCGTTGATATGTAATTCACAAGAATGTAGGATCTATAGTTTCATAAGAATCCCGAATTAAGTTTTTGATTAATCTTTTTTACCACCTCTCATTAGAGCCACAAGCAGCAAAATAAATACAGCCACACCAACAACCCAAACCCATGGCGAGGCAAAAAAGTTTCCACCACCTTTATCGGTACTGATGTCAACATCCACCTTTTTTGTTTCCTGTGCAAATGCAACAACCGATACCATTAAACTGATTACAGCAAATACAATCTTCTGGAAAAAAGAACCAAATTTAATTGCGGGATTATTCGTTTTCATGTTTGTTTTTTTAGATAAACAATGTTTATGGCATCCTTAAAAAAACCATGCCATTCAGCCGTAAAAGTTGATTTTAAATACAAATGCCTATCATATTTTAAGGCTGAATAACTCAATGCCGCTCCCCTTCCCTTTCAGATCCACTATGCCGAGGCTTTCGCTTTGCCATTCTTTTAAATCGATGTTGTCTTTAAAATCTTTTGAAACAATAAATTTCTGGTTTAACTCGCTGCAGGCGCTGCGAATGCGTGCGGTGGTGTTCATGGTATCGCCACTCATGGCAAGGTCTTTTTTTATCACGCCAATTTCACCAACCGTAACCGCACCGCAATGAATGCCTACCCTGAACTCGGGTATTATGCCGTAACGCCGCCTGAATACCTCGCTGTTTTTCTGCAGGTTTTTTCTGGCTTCAATTAATGCATCCATGCACTTACGGGTATTGCGTGCTTCAAACATCCACGATACCACTACTTCATCGCCCACATACTGGTATATCCTTCCGCCATATTCGTTTAAGCCATTGGACACGTGGTATATAAAATCGCGGATGAATTTAAAGTACATGATGTGCCCCAGCTTTTCAGCAATTGGCGTTGAGTCTTTCAGGTCGATGAACATCACAATACGGTTCTCCACTTTGGGCTGTACGTACTTACCCAATAATATATCACGGAAAACACCGGGTGCATATTTCTCATTTATTTCGATGATCAACTGCGTTAGGATAAAAAGTATGAGCCAGAAAAAAAGCTTGTTGATAAGCCAGTAAGCCTGGAAAGCTTCTATATAAAAATAGCGGAGAGCGCCAACAAAGGAATACTCCGAAATGATCAAGGCATGTGCTGTCTCTGTTAGAAAGTTCATTAAAAAAGCAGCAACAAAAAGTATCAGTGTTCGCACGGAAAGGCTGAGTCCATAGGATCGTGCGCGGAGCAATTTTTTTAGTTTGAAAACGATCAAATAACCCATACCAAAACTGAGGCACAGCACAACAATCATCCTCAATAAAATTGCCTGTATGGTATTGTAATGCGCGGGGTTGTTCCGGGTGATCATAATTACAAGGTCAACCACCGGCCAAATAAGGGCGATGTATAAAACAAGCGACCACCTGTATTTTTTTAAAAACGTAAACCGGCTATAAAGTCGTTTGGTAAATTTCATATTCGGTTTTGTAGATAATGATAGATGGCCGACTGAGAATTGAATCTTTCTTCTTCTCCTACCACAACTGGACGCTGCTCAAGGTTTGGCGAAAGTTCAACCGCTTTATCATTATCCTTCCATTGCATTTCAAAGTAATCAATCAACTCATGCTTGCAGGTTATGTTTTTTATGGATACACAAACTTCTATCCGGTGGTGAAGGTTTCTCGTCATCCAGTCGGACGAGCCCATAATAACTTCCGCATCGTTTCCAGCGCCAAAAATAAAAAGCCGGGTATGTTCAAGGTATCTATCAACCAGCCGTTTTACCGTAATGTTATCGCTAATGCCAGTCACACCCGGCATCAGGCAGCAAATGCTTCGCACACAAAGGTTCACCTTTACACCTGCCTGGCTTGCTTTGTACAACAGGCTTATCATATGTGGCTCTTCCAGGTTATTTACTTTAATGCGTATTTCACCCGTCTCGCCCAGCATGGCTTTTTGTATCTCGTCTTCAATCAGTCCCTCAAACCTTTCGTTCATATTAAACTGCGATACCAGGAGTTTGTCGAAACGAAGCTTGTTATTCAGGAGCGACTTATCTGATTGCTGCAAAAAAGCAAACAACTGCCTCAGCTCTTTTATAATAAACAGGTCGGTTGTCATCAGCACATGATCTGTATAAAACTGCGCGGTTATCTCATTAAAGTTGCCGGTGCTTAGTATTGCATAGGATAGAGTATCGCCGCCCGATTTTTTGGTGATGAGGGCAATTTTGGAATGTACTTTAATATGCGGAATACTATAGATGATCTTAATGCCGGCTTCTTTCATTTTCCGGCTCCACTTAATATTATTGGCTTCGTCAAACCGCGCTTTCAACTCTATAAATGCTGTTACCTTTTTACCGTTTTTCGCTGCGCTGATGAGGGCATTTACAATATGCGATTCGGCAGCATCGCGGTAAAGCGTAATAAATATTTCCTTCACTTCAATATCAACTGCTGCCTGGTTAAAAAACGACAGTACAGGATTATACGATTGATACGGAATATGGAGCAGTACATCTTCTTTGTTCAAAATATTAAAGATGTCGCCGCAATCCATCAGGTTAATGGTTGAGAGCGGCTTCCATTTTTCGTAATGAAGGTTTTTATTGAACGATGGAAATTTTGCAAGATCGCTGAGGTGATGGTAGCGGCTTCCTTCAAACATTTCTTCAAACTCAACCCCAAAAGTGCCTGCTAAAAACAACTGAATATTGCGGGGCATACCCCCTTCGTATAAAAAACGTGACGGCGGCCCGAAGTCTCTTTTCTTTAACTGCTTTTCTATTTTTACCAAAAGGTCTCCGCTGTATTCTTCATCAAGGTTCAACTCTGAATCGCGGTTAAACTTTACACTGTACACACCCGAAATTTGGAAGCCCGGGAAAAGGCAGTCCAAATTCTCCCGTATGATATCGTCAATAAAAATTACATATTCCACCTCGTTAATAGGGCTTAGTATAAAGAAACGCGGCAGCTTATCAGAAGGTATATTAATGATAGCATGTTTAAAACTCGCCTGCTCCGCTTCTTTTAAAATTACCACCAGGTACAATTGGTTGTTTTCCGGTACAAAGTCGCGGCCAATATCTCCTTCCAAATACAACGGCTGTATAAACGAGAGCACCTTCGATAAAAACAGTTCCCGTATTTCAGCAATATGTTCATCCCTGATTGGTGCGTTGTAATAAAAATTTATTCCATTTTCTTTAAGCGCAGGTATAATGTCTTCTACCAGCACAGTACCAAATAAATTAAGCTGACGGTTGATCTCGGTTTGGATTTTATTGGGCAAATCTTCGTTAACGCCAACGCTTACCTGCATTTGTGTTTTACGGCTAAGTTTAGAAAAAGCAAACAATGCCGGAAACCGAACCCTGAAAAATTCATCGAGGTTAGAAGAAAAAATCGCGAGAAACTTTAGCCTTTCAAAAAGTGGAACTGTCTTATTTGCCGCCTCCTGCAAAACACGGTAATTAAATCCCAGCCAACTCAAATCTCTGTTGTAAAACATTCAAAACATTTTAAAGCGGTGTGCCCGAAGCATTGTTTATAATTACGGATTCTGCGGGCTGAAGGATGGTTGCTATGGCAAAGGCAAGAACGGAAACAATAATGCCCACCATAAAAATATTATAAGCGAGCCTGATGAGTTTATATTTTTTACCCAATACAACCGCCAGGTAATAAATATCCTTGATAACAGAACCATACAGGTAATCGGGGTCTTTCATCATTTTACGCATTGCCAGGTCGTACTGCTCCAACGTTGACTTATGAAAGTTTCCAAAAAATAACAGGTTCGTTTTTTTATCAATGATATCCTGGTCGCTGAATTGCCCGTTGGTTATTTTAGGGCGTGTTGCCAGTATAGATATTACAATGGTAACGACCGATACCAACAGGAATATTACGGTGGGAATAAGCAAATAAGTTTCGGTTTGAATTTTACGAAGCAGTACGCTAAGTATTACCGAAATAATGATCGCATTTACAGAAATCAGGATATTAGCTTTCTGGTCTGCCATATCGCTCAGCTTCATTTGGTTTTCCGAAGTGAGGCGCAGCATGGTTTGTATGCCCTTTGCAATTAAGCCTGCGCTTTCCTTGGAAACCGGCTTTTGTTCTTCTATTGCTTCTTTTTCTAACTGCTTTTTTTTCAACCTGCTTATATTTTTAAGTTTGCCGTCGTCCAGTATTTCTTTACAATAGTCAGTATAGTATTGGTGCAATTGCAGCATCTCAATGGTTTTTTCCGATGCGGCTATTTTATCAAAATCAGGATTGGTAGCCTGCATTTCGGCCATTACTTTCTTGTTATTGTCTTTAAACTCCTTTGTACCGAAATGATAAGTATCCGCATCGCGCAAAATTTCCTGTACCAGGTTTATGGGTAATGCGGAAAATCGCGTGGCAAGTATCCCTTGTTCAATGGCTACTATCAAAGCCTCATCCTGCGATTGTTCCAACATAAATTTCCGCATCAGTTCCGCACTCTTCAATTCGTGTCCTGAAGGTTTCGAAAAAAGATAACCTGTATCGTGAAACCAGGCTGCAATATATACCACCAGCATATCCTTTTCCGTAAGATCGTAATGCCCAGCAATTTCCTTTGCCCTGCTAACTACCGATTTTGTATGGTTAAGATTATGGTAATGAAGTTTAGCAGTTGCATTTTTATCAAATAAATTGACAACATGATTCTCAACTTTTTTGTAGATAGCATTAGGATCCATTATGCAGGTTTAGAAGGTTAAATTAAACTTGGTGCCGATGGAAAAGTTAAACAAAATACTCTCTTCGGAAAACCCTAAGGTTCCTGAAACCAATATCAGGTTGTAAGGAGTATAGTAAAAGCCTCCACCGTACGAATGATGCCATTTGGAAGAAGGTTTGTTTTTTACCCAAACCTTACCCACATCGTTAAAGCCGATCAGTCCTACTGCACCCGGTAAAATGTACGATTGCGATTCAAACAACTTAACTCTCACCTCCGTACTTTGGTATAAAAGCGATGAACCAGAGAACCTGTTTTTTCTATAACCCCGGAGAAAATTATTTGCACCCAGGTTCAGCGCCTGAAAATACTCGTAGTTGTTACCGAAAATATGACCGCCACCACCACGCAACACCGCAACTATTTTAGCTGGGTCGGTAAGGCTCGAAAATAAAGTGATCTCCGAGGTAATCTTGTTAAGATTATTGCTTGCCTTATTTAATCCGTACGATGAATTGAACTCTGTGCTCCAGTAAATTCCGCGTGTTGGCAACAAGTCGCTGTTAAGGTTGTTGATGGTAAGGTTCACCTTTGCACCCCCGTAAAATTTGGTAGAATATACCCGGTACGGATCGAGCCCTACTACGGCAGGACTGCTTAAAATTTTGCCGCGGTTTTTTAATGAATCTATCCAGTAATTATAAAAAGTAGGACCCACAGAAAAGCTGACAATGTTAGCCAGCCGCTTTCTGTATAAGACATCCGCCTCTACAAAATTATACCGCACCCGGTAAAACTGCTGCCCTAAATTAGCCTTGGTATCGTTACCCAGTCCGTAAAAATTATTCAGCGCAGGATGTACTATTTGGGCGTTTACAACCAGGTCGGCTAAGCCCCCAATTAAATTATTAAACTCTCCATTGTATTTTGCCTGATATGCTCCGCTGCCGGGTGCATATAATGTGGCAACACGCTGCAGCGAGGAATAAGGCTCGTTTCTGAAACCATACGTTTTACGCAACCAGCCTAAACCAAACATTAATTTATCTTCCGGGTTGAAGGCGATATTCACCCTCGGAAAACGATAAAAATCGTACTTATACCCTGTAACGTCGTAATGATTAACCAACGGATCGGACGACATATTGTTTTTGGAACCGGCGGCATAAAACTGAAAATTCTTTTCGTTGATAAAATCGTAGAGATTGTTTTCAATTTTGCCTTTCACGTTGAATGAATCAGAACCTCTTCCACCAATCATCCGGAGTTTAATTTTAGAATTAACATCTTCCTCAACTTCAAAGTAATCTTCCCCATTTAGCCCATATAAAATAATCTGTTCCGTTTCGCGATCATTAAAAACCCGCTTAAACATCACCGAAGAAGTATCGTTGTTTTGCTTGCGTTTATACACAATTATCTGAATGCCGCTATCTGCACGGGCAACTCTAAAATATTCGTTTTTGTTACTGCCCACCACGTTTACCTCTTTAGCAAGAAAACGGTAGTACGCCATCCCATCTTTTACAACCAATGCATCGCGACGGCTTTTTAGTTTATCAATAGTTTCCTGTCCGCGTATGGCAAATATTTCCGGGGGAAGTTTCTTTACGGCGCTGGCAATTACCTCGTCCGAAACACGATCCTGGAAATTCTTCAGTATATCACGCCATTTTTTTGCATCGAGATTATTCAGGAACAGCCGGTCAAAATCTCTCGACTCCCATGCAAGCCATTCTACCTTGGGAATGTTCTTTTTAAAGCCTTTTAAAAACGGAAGTACGTTCTGCGATATTTGTTTTATCAAAACGCCGTCAGAATTAAATAAAGCCTGGTCGCGATCGCGGGGTATAGCATAGTATAGTTTGCCTTTCCCCGTATCGCTCACACCAAATTTAAACTGGTCAAAATGCCTGTCCCAGTCTGCCAGCAACATATCCAGCAACCGAACGTATAAAACCTCTTCCTGGTCTACATGGTTATCATTGTCCTCAATTAAGTTACTGATGATTTTTGCGGTGCTTTTTGTTTCAGAACCATCCAGCGTGGGTTCTCTCTCTTCTAATAAAACAACCTGTTTGGCAAAGAGGGAGTCGTAATAACCAAAGCCGGGGTTTTCAGGAACATAAAAAAATTGGGGCGATGGTGCGGGCACCTTTAAAGCTTTTGCCAGCGGCGGCACAACTAATGGAGAATACGGATGCGCTGCCGATATCATATCCTGTACAATTTCCTCTGCAACGGTACCACGCAGGTTTTCGGGTATTGCCTGGTCAGGGTCTTTGTTAATGGTACGGAGAGTCCAGCTTTTCCCTTTTGTATCTACCAGCTTTAACGATTTTGTTTGTTTACCACCGCCTAAACTTTCAATTGTAAATCCACCTTTTTCTTTATGTATATCAAATACTTTAAGGTTCACCGGGGTTATCCATTCCTTGCGATAATTATTCCCCATCACCAGCCGTTTAAACATATTGGTTTTGCCAAACTTTGTGTTGGCAGCAACCGTTACACTGTCTTTAAACGCTGTGGCAACCGGCGCTGCTTTAGGGTTTATGCTGTCTATAGAAGCCTTCGGCAACTTAGAAAAGTTCATAAGCGATGTATGATAAGCTGCCGTGTCTTTGGTAACCGTATAAAATGTCAGATCAACATTTTTATTTTTGGAAACACTTAATACCGCATACCCGTTTTCTGATGAGGAGAAGGGCAATTTCTTTTTATTGGCAGAAGTTACCCGTGTACTTTTTGTGCCGCTGCCGCTAATGATATAATTGTAGCTGCTGTCCTTTATTAATTGAAGATTGTGTTCGTGACCAGCCACAAAAACAAGGTGCGGATGCCGCTTGGCAACCTTCTCCACCTCTCTTATCATGTTGGCGTAAGCAGGGTGGCGCAAATCCTGCGGGGTGCCAAAAAACCCACGGGCTATCGGATAAATGGAACCAATACCCGGCAACGGAATGTAGGCTTTGGGATACATTTCGGTAATGGGAAAAATGTGTTGTTTCAAACCATAATTGCCACCATGCGGACCATAACTTTTAAACGGATGGTGACAGGCAAGTATGACGAACTTTTTTGAATTTTTTGTCAGTAGTTCATCCAGTTGATTGAGCACTTCCGTTTTTGTTTTGTTCGGACAGTCGGACTCAATGCCTGGCTTATCGTAAGGATGTATCCACCACTGGCTGTCAAAAATAATTAAGGTTACGTCCTCGCTGATCTTTACTTCTTCGGGTCCACCGCAACCATTGGCAGGCAAAAAGTTTACGTTGTTATCGCCTAAGCGGTTTATATAAGCCTGTTCCCGCAAAATAGCCTGGTAACCACCGCGGCCAGCTCTTTCCCAATCGTGATTTCCAGGTAGAAAATATACCCTTGCTCCGCTTTTACCTGCAATAGATACCTGGCTGTCCAAAATTGCGCGGCGTATATCATATAGTGGCGCCTGTTCATCGGGTAAACCTGTGGTATAAAGGTTGTCGCCTAAAAAAACAACAGTTGTTTTTTTATCGAACTGCGTTCTGGATTTTACAGAAGAAATTACGGGATGCCTGCCGTTCTTTAAATCACCTGCATCGCCTATTAAAATAATTTTCGCCTGCAGGCTGTCTTGCGCAAAACTGAATACCTGCAGCACCATCAACATGAAAGTTACCCCTGTCCCTTTTATCATTATCCCTTGGGTTTATATTTAAATATCATGATGTTTGCTGCGCCCAGGTCTGCCGACTCATTGCTAATGATCATATCACCTTTGGGAGTGAATGTAATTCCTTCGGGCTGTTTAAATATTCCAGGATCCAGAGAGATGGCCGATTTCACTTTCCCATTTCGTTCAGCAATAACAATGGATTTATTAACAGAGGAAACAATATATAGTTCGTGTGTTATTGGATGGATTGCTGCCGCAGAAGGTTTGAACTTTTCCTTTGCTGCTCCCAATGCAGATACAATATCTTCTGCGCTGATTACAAAAACCGGCTGATCGGAATATAAGTTTGTCACCGGGTCGAAAGAAAAGGCTGTTACCGTTTTCTTGCTATCCTCCACACAATCCTTACAAATAATGACGAGTTTGCCATACGACGAATCGAAGTACATGATCTCAAATTCGCTTTTCTCGTTAAACGGCTTTTTCCATTTATTGATGAACACAGAATCCCTGGTTGGTATTTTAAATGAAGTGATACCGCCACTGCTTTTTAAAGCATAGAACACGCTGTCCACCAGCGAGAGATCTTCAAAATCAGCTCCGTCGTCAAATCGCCAGTTCATTATCTCCGCCTTGTTACGCAGGTATATTTTATATAAGCGACCGTTTTCGTCGTTGATAGCAAATACACTGGTATCCTTTGGGTAATAATAAAGACCCGAAATTTCATTTAACTCTTCGCCGAGGTTGTACACGTATGGTTTTTTCAGGTCGTAATCGGGTAGGGTAATAAACTTTTGTTTGTTCGACTCACAACCACCAATCACAACGAGTAAAACAAGACTTAAAAATTTGGATGCAGCGTACATGGGCAATTGGATTGAATGAATGAACCGGCTGCAAGGAGTTCAAAATGCTTGCCGCCAGCGTAGTTTCAATGTTTACGTTGTATAATCAGTAATAATAGGCATCACAAGATAGTCTGTAGAAAATTGTCTACAGTGCCTCTACTTCCAAATAGCAACACTTACAAGAATTTAGAAACTTTAGTAGCGGTATTTTTTGCCAAATCTTACCATTGGCAGTTCCAGCACTCTATAAATCAGGTAGCTAATGGCCAGCGAACAAGCAAATGCTATAATGGTAATAACTGCATCGCCAAACGACTGCATCTTTATTCCATTTTTACCACTGATGTGATACGCCAACCCTAAAATGAGGTAATGAAAAAGGTACAGGGAATAAGAAATTGTGCCTATCCATACCAGAATTTTATTCCGTAAGAGGCTGCCATACCAGGTGTGCGGATACACAAGTGCAAAAATCAACACGGCGGCAAAGGCAGTAGCAAACAAGGTGTGTTTAATAACACCGATATCGTTGTATCGCCAAAATAAAAAAGCGCAAGCACACATAACCACAACCAACAATGCCCAGAGCAACCTTACCACTTTTAGCCTGTTGGCGTTTATAATATTTCCTAAATGGGCATAGGCAATTAAAAACCCGATAGCCAAACCATCTAACCGGGAGGGCAACAATACGTATTGCGGTATCCAATTCGTAAAAAGCGACCGCACTACCACCGCTAAAATCACAAAAAACAATAGCAAATAGGGCAACCATTTATTCCTGATAAAAAAAACAATGAAAGGAAAAAGGAGATAAAACTGTTCTTCAATTGCAATTGACCACGATACGGATAAAGCCCTGTTACCAAAGTTTTGAAAGTGCGCTATATAAAAATTATGAACCATTAAAAAGTACGACCAAACCGGCACGGGCTCATGTACAGCCAAAAAAGTATTTCTATCGAAGTAAGGAAGGCTCCATATAATTACAAACACAATTAAAAGCAGAAAATAATTGGGTATGATCCTTACGATTCTCCTGATAAAAAATGTTTTAAAAAAATAGGGCGAATTTTTATTAGCAATTAAAACACTGCCAATAAGGAAACCTGATAAAACAAAAAACAGGTCAACACCTACCCAGCCATAAGCGGTAAGTTTGGAAATGATCTTCGATGTTTTATCGTGGTTGTTTTCGAGCTGGTTGTTTAAGTAATGAAAGGAAATAACCATTAAAATGGCAATCCCCCTCAACCCATCCAATTCTTTTATACGCGGTAATAGTTGTTTTGTTTTTGCTGGAACTTGTTCGTCTGAAATGCTGGAAGCAGGCGGGGTGGATGAATGCATTTAAAAAATAGAAATTGTTTATACAAAACGAAAATACATGTGCAATAAACAAGTTTATTGGTAAACCACACAATTTAAAAAATGGAGCATTTCAAACAACTGGTCAGCTTCTTTTCAAAATCTTCAACACAGTCATCCTGCAATAAAACGATAACCCACGCCTTTCATGGTGATAATTTCAAGGCTTGGGTCGTCCTTAAAATAGCTTCTTAGCTTGGTTATATACACATCGAGATTACGGCTGTTGAAAAAGCTATCGTTACCCCAAAGCAGATTTAGGATATCGCGCCGGTCAATTACGCGGTGGCGATGCTGCCACAAATATTTCAATAATTCACTTTCGCGATAAGAGAGTTTCTTTTCCTCGGTATTGAAAAGCAATACCTGGCGATTGGTATAAAAACGGTACTTGCCTAAGGTTACAACATCTGTTAGTGGCGATGCATTTTCAAGTTGCCTGGTGCGCAAAAGATTTTCAATACGCACAATCAGTTCCTCCATACTAAAAGGCTTTCTGATATAATCGTTACCACCTGTTTTAAACCCTTTTATTACATCTTCGGTTTGGGTTTTAGCGGTCAAAAAAATAATGGGAATGTCTGCATTAATGGTTCGAATTTCTTCCGCAATATCAAACCCGCTCTTGTTAGGCAGCATTACATCCAGCACACATATGTCGGGTTGATAAAATGAAAACATGTCCAGCACACGACCGCCATCTTCTTCCATCATCACATCAAAACCACGGCTTTCCAAACTCTCCTTTACAATCTTTCCCAGGAAAGTTTCATCTTCGGCATAAAGCACTTTAATGGTCATAAAACATTTTTTTTACGAATAACCCGGTTTTGATCATATTGTATCACATCCTCATCGCGGTACGGAAGCTTTACCGTGAAAGTGCTGCCTACGCCGGGCTCACTTTCTACCTCAATAAAACCATGATGGCGTTTTACTATATGGTTCACATAACTCAACCCCAGTCCATAGCCTTTTGTATTGTGCTGATCGCCGGTGGGTACTCTAAAAAACTGGTCAAAAATTTTTGCCTGGAATGCATGCGCAATGCCTATACCATTGTCTGTCACTTTCAATTCAACATAATCTGCATGCGCAACCAGGCGAACCAGTATTTGCGGAAGCGCGTCACTGTATTTTAAAGCATTATCCAGCAGGTTATAAATTACGCTGGTAATATGCAGCCTGTCAGCAATGATCATAAAATTATTACCCGCTGGTTCCAGGTGAACAACTGCCTTCTGTTTATCAAACTGCAGCTTCATCGATGTCATTACTTCGGAAACAAGTTGTAATAAGTCAAACTGGTCTTTTTTCAGTGCGATCTCTTTCTTCTCAAACATAGTAAGCTTCAAAACCTTATCAACCAGCAGGCTCAACCGCTGTAGTTCTGACGCCGAAATATCAAGATACTCCCTGGTGCGTTCTGGATTTTGTAAACCCCCAAAATCGCGCAGCGCCTCAATAGCAACGTTTACGGTGGCAATGGGCGTTTTTAATTCGTGCGTTATGTTGCTGATGAAATCGTTCTTAATAGCAGTTAAACTTTGTTGTGCCAGCAGGTTACGGTAAAGCACTATAAAAGTGCCGATGGTAAATGCAACGAGCAGCAGTGAAAAGACAATTTGCGGTACCATGTTCTGTATTAAAAACCGAAATGGGTTTTGAAAAGCAGCCTGGTAATTATATGCACCAAAAAAACCAACAGAGGATGGTTGCGTTTTCAATTCGCCCACCTTCGGCATTAGGTCGGACTTTTTCCGGTTGCTTTTTGTTATGCTGAAAGGCACTGTTATAGACGCTTTTTTTAATTCAGCTTTGTATGCAGAATCTAATTGGAGAACAGGCAACGAATCGTTGAGGCTGGCGGTTCTAAACATTTTTACAGGTTCGCCATCTGCAGGCACCGGTAATTCAAACGGTTCCCCTGTTGACAGAACGGAGTCGATCCGTTCGGCAACCCGGGTGCGCATTTTTCCATTTTTACCATCGTTGGTCGACATGGAAATGATCATGGTTGTAGCACTTTTACCACCTGTTGCGATGGTATCGGTAACGTGTTTTTTTAAAACGTTGATCGCATCAATATTAAACGGATCGTTGGTGGCAAACCGGCGAAAGGTTGCCGTATCTTTCTTAAACCTCGCCAACTGAAGTTTATAAACCGTTTCTCTAAAAACAATATCTGCTTCCTTCTTTAAGCCGCTCCATTCATCTCTGTACAACTTGCTTATCCAATATGCCTGGAATGTCACTATCAAAACAATAGTAACCATCATCATAGTTTGTGTTAAGCGAAGCTTTTTCATTTGTTGTAACAAAAGTAATTATACAACTATGCGGCAAATTTTTCTTTAACCTTATTTAACCTTGTTGCAAGGCACGTTAACCCATGTTTACTACGCACCGTTTTAGCTTTGAAAAAACATCAAACCATGAGAAAAATATTTTTAGCGCTTACAATCTTTGTTTGTGCTGCCAGCTTTGCCCAAATAAAAAACGGCACTATTGTGTACGAACGAAAGATAAACATGCACCGTCGTATGCAGAACGATGAAATGAAAGCGATGGTACCAGAATTTAGAACCAGCAAACACCAGTTATTATTCAGCGATAGTGTGAGTATTTATAAACCCGTGCCCGAAGATAATACACCCGATCCCTTTGAAGGTGGTGGCAATGGTGGCGTTGTTATACGAATGGCAGGACCTGGCGATAATGGGGAATTGTATAAAAACTTTACTGAGTGTAAAATTGTTGAAAGCCGCGAACTCGGTGCTAAAACCTACCTGATAGAAGACAGTATTCGCCAGCAACCATGGAAGCTGACCGAAGAAACAGCAACCGTTCTAAAATACCAGTGTAAAAAAGCTACCCGCACCAACGACCGCGGGCAGATCATTAATGCCTGGTACACTGATGCTATACCCTGCCCCGCAGGTCCTGAAAATTTTGGAAGCTTGCCAGGCGTGATCTTAAAAACAGATACGAACAATGGGGAAATTGTTTTTACCGCCAGTAGTGTAAGCGATAAAGTAAAAACCGCCGACATTAAGGAACCAAAAAAAGGAAAAAAAACAACCCGTGATGAATTTAATAAGATGATGCAGGATATGATGGGCAACCCCGGACCAGGTGGTAGAATGATACGTATAAATTAATGGCGACCGCATAGTTAGGTTGCGGATGTATATGTGTAAATTTATAGGTGAACATTTTTAAAATTAGTTCGCGTTTTTTTTGTTCACCTGATTACAAGGTTCGTTTTACATAGGCAATTTGATGAACTCACCAGGTTTGAAACGCTAATAGAAAAAACCAACCACTATTCAGCAATTCAAAATTCATTTTTATGGCAGTCAACATTCCCATTGATGCTCATATACTGTCGCTCATTGTTTTTAACAAACCACAACCATCCAGTTGGAATTTCAATTATGTAAAGCAGGTGATAGGTGCCACCAGTGAATATTGGAACCGCAAAGCCGGGTTATGCTTTTCTATGAATTCGTGTACAATGGAAAAGCCCGTTAAATTGCCTGGCGACGCGGCTTATGTTGATGAGGGTTTGTTCAATTTTATCAAGTTAAAATATAAATCACAAAACGGGCGTGTCTCTTTAATGCTCGTTAACCGATTTAAAGAAAGTTTTATTTACGGCCTTTCTGATGAGGCGAATGTTGTTTGCAGTATCATCTATTCAAACCTGGTGACCGAAGCATGCAAAGCTTTGTGCCATGAACTGGGTCACCTATTAAACTTGCCCGACAATGAATTTGTAAGAAACACTATCAAAATGCAAAATTTGATGTACGAAGGAATACATGGAATGGAGATAGATGCGGCACAAATTGACATGGCGCGTTCATCAACGCTTGCAAAAAAGTTTGGTGCCTACGGATTGAATTGCCCTTTAAAATAAGTTGTTTATACAACCGTTTCCGCACTCTTTAAGGTACGCGGGGTCATTCTTTCACTCATACGTTTATGCATTTAAACAACAAAATCTCCTGCTTATATCAAGCTGTTTGCTTTAGTGGTTAATAACCATCAACGGTTTTTTGCCGCAACGGTAATCAACTTACTTTTGCCCCATGAGAGGTAAAAGGATCGTTTTGCAAAACGTTTTATTGGAGAGTTATGCAGCGGAAGGCAAGTCGCTTGCCAGGGTAGATGGTAAAGTGATCTTTGTAGAAAATACCATTCCCGGCGATGTGGTGGATGTATTGCTTCGCAAAAATAAGAAGGACTGGGCGGAGGGAATTGCCATACAATTTCATAAATATTCAGCGGAGCGGATAGAACCATTTTGCCAGCACTTTGGTGTTTGCGGTGGTTGCCAGTGGCAAATGTTACCCTACGAAAAACAACTGGCGTATAAGCAACAGCAGGTAACCGACAACCTGCAGCGAATTGGCAAAGTAGCTCTGCCAGCTATACAACCTATTTTGGGTGCGGACCAAACCCGCGAGTACCGGAATAAAATGGAATACACCTTCTCCACAAAGCGATTCCTGTTACCCGAGGAACTCAACGATCCAACCATATCCACCCAGGAAAACGTGGTGGGCTTTCATGCAAGAGGATTGTTTGATAAAGTGGTGCACATTACAAAATGCCACCTGCAATCTGAGCCTACCAACGATTTAAGGCTGGCCATCTGGAACTATGCAAAGCAGCACGAACTTTCGCATTACGATATCAGGGAGCATAAAGGCTTTTTAAGAACCATGCAGGTACGCCTGGCTACCACCGGCGAGTTAATGGTAAACATTGTTTTGGGTAATGATGATAAGAAGAGAAGAAATGCGCTGCTCCACTTTGTAGCATCATCGTTTCCGTCAATAACCACCCTGCTGTACACCATCAACCAAAAAAAGAACGATAGCCTGTACGATTTGGAACCCATCGCTTATAATGGACCGGGTTATATTGTTGAAAGGCTCGAAAATTTCCTGTTTAAAATTTCGCCCAAATCATTTTTTCAAACCAATACACGGCAGGGCGAAAACCTGTATAAAGTAGCCCGCGACTTTGCAGCGTTGGATGGCACACAAACCGTTTACGACTTGTATTGCGGCACCGGCAGCATCGGCATTTTTGTGAGCGCCAAAGCAGCCAAAATTGTAGGGGTAGAAATGATAGAGGAGGCGATAGCCGATGCCAGGGAAAATGCATTGATAAACAATCTTTCCAACACAACCTTTGTGGCTGGTGATGTAATCGACATTTGTAACGACGACTTTTTTGCCCTGCACGGAAAACCCGACGTGGTGATAACCGATCCACCCCGGGCAGGTATGCACGAAAAACTGGTCAGGAAATTATTAGACATCGCTGCTCCTACCATTGTATATGTGAGTTGTAACCCTGCCACGCAAGCACGCGATCTATTATTGCTCGACGAAAAATATGTTGTTACTAAAATTCAGCCGGTCGATATGTTTCCGCACACTTTACACATTGAGAATGTTGTACAATTAAAACTACGCTAACATAACGCGGCTTATTTTTGTTACATAGCAAGCCTAACATTTTATGACTGAATTTCGCCCGACCCGATTTGAGATACTGCCCCTGGTAATTAAAAACCTCCTGATCATTAACGTTCTTTTTTTTCTTGCACAACAAGCAATTGGGCAAACCGGCACCTTTAGCATGGAAGATATGCTGGCGCTGCACCATGTGCGTTCGCCATTGTTTGAGCCCTGGCAACTGGTTAGCCATATGTTTTTGCACGCAAGCTGGAGTCACCTTTTTTTTAATATGCTGGCTTTGTGGATGTTTGGTTCCATATTGGAAAACCTGTGGGGACCAAAACGTTTTCTCACTTTTTATTTTTTATGTGGTATAGGTGCGGCCCTTCTACACCTCGCCTTTTTATGGTACGACTTCCATGGATTGGTGAATGATTTTGCCAACCTCAAATTTCATCCATCGCCCGAAACCCTTTTTAATTTTTATAAAAAGTATGGATTGTTTGAAGACCCCACGGCTACCAACCTGGTGAATAATTACATGAATAATTTAGAAAACACCACTTACCTGGAGCAGTCCATTTCGTACATATCCGATAAAGTGAACGCACGGATAAGTTTTCCGACAGTGGGAGCAAGCGGGGCAGTGTTTGGGGTATTAGCTGCTTTTGTTTACCTGTTTCCTAATACATACATCTACCTGTATTTTTTTGTACCAGTAAAAGCAAAGTGGATGGGGCTTATATACTTTGGAATAGAAATAGTGATGGCGTTGCAAAACAGCCCCGGCGATAATGTTGCGCGGTGGGCACATATTGGTGGGGGTGTGGTTGGTTTTTTACTGGTAATTACCTGGAACAAAAACCGGAAAAGGTTTTACTAAAATAGAACCCTGAAAATCTTATATTCATAGTAAAGTTTATTGTATGGGCGTGCTGGAACAAAATAGCCGGAAAAAATTATTATTAGGGCAGGATGGCAATACGCTTATTCTCCTGCTGGTGGTTAATGCCATTTTATTTGCAGCGGTTACTTTTTTTAAAATCGTGTATTTGGTAAACGGCAGTACCGACCTGACTTTTCAAACCGAAGTGCTCCCTTATTTTTCTGTGCCTGCAGATGCCAGTGTTTTTATAACCCGCCCCTGGACGCTTTTTACTTACATGTTTACGCAAAATGGGGTTTGGCCACTCATCACCAGTATGCTTTGGCTGTGGTGCTTTGGCTTTATACTGCAGGATCTTACCGGCAACAAAAAGCTCATCCCTATTTACCTGTACGGAGGTTTTGTAGGTGCCTTGTTCTTCCTCATCACCATAAATGTAATACCTACGCTGCGGGAGAATGCTTCACAAATTCCATCGCTGCTGGGTGCCGGACCGGCTATTATGGCGGTTGCCATTGCTGCAACCACCTTATCGCCAAAGTATAAAATTTTTCCAATGATCAGCGGTGGCATACCTCTGTGGATACTCACTGCTATTTTCGTTCTCATCAACTTTGCCACTATTGGTTCGGCCAACGCCGGGTATGCTATTGCACAGTTGGCTGCGGGTACTATCGGTTTTGTTTTTATTTGGCAAATGCAGCTGGGTAACGACTGGAGTTTGTGGATGGTGAACCTGGTGAACTGGGTGGATGATCTTTTCAGACCGGAAAAAAAATACAAGCGGAAATCTGAAAAGCAAAAGCTTTTTTACAAAGCACAGCAAAAGCCATTTATAAAAACGCCGCACGTAACCCAACAGCGTATCGATGAATTACTCGATAAGATCAATCAGAAAGGGTATAACCATTTGACGGAAGAAGAAAAGGATTTTTTGAAAAAAGCGAGCAGCGAGGAATTATAATTGATGAAAGCGTTTATTAGAAAAGGGTTTGCATTCTTTACCATAGTCTCTATTGCCGTTTACCTGCTTAGTTGCCTCACCCCCTTTATAAGTCCTATTGTTTTTTGGCCGATGACTTTCCTGGCTTTAGGCTTTCCCATTTTAGCTGCTGGCATTTTGCTGCTGGTGCTCACCTGGTTTTTTATAAAAAAGAAAACATCGCTGTTATTGATGCTCATTTTTTTATGTGGCTACGCCAATTTGCGGTCAACATTTGCCATTAACCTCCCATCAAGCTTCAACTATAAAAAAGACAGCACCACGCTACGGATTGTTACCTGGAATGTTAGAAATTTTGACAACAGCGCACGCCATGCTGAGGCACCAGACGCAATAAGAAGGCAAATGATAAATTACCTGGAGAAATTGAATGCCGATGTTTTAATGTGCCAGGAATTTATGGAGTACGATAACCCTGTGTTATACTCCAATACACAAACAATGGATTCGCTGGGCTACCATTACGCATATGCAACCCGCGACTTTATCATGTATCCATCGTACGGCAAATGCGTGTACGGATGCGTTATCTTTTCAAAATTTCCTTTTTTAGATACGGGTAAAATTGCCTTCAATAACCTTCCGGTGTTAGAAAGTTTGGCGCACGCCGATATTTCATTCAGAGGTAAACGGTTGCGCTTATTTACTACTCATCTTATATCTATGAACCTGAGAAAATTGGAAGAAAAAAGAACCGACGCTTTTTTCCCTAAATACGACAGCGCATTTAGCTTTCAAAATTCCATGTACCAAAAGCTTATACACTATGATAGCCTTCACGTAAGGCAGGCGCATCAACTGGCTGCAGTTGCTGCTCAAAGCCCCTACCCGGTTATCATTTCGGGAGATATGAATAGTGTACCAAACAGCTACGTTTATCATACGGTAAAGGGTAATCGTATAGATGCTTTTGCAGAACGTGGCTTTGGGCTTGGCACTACTTACAGCAGCATTTCAAGTACACTTCGTATCGACTATATTTTTGCAGACCCTTCGTTGAAACTAACCCAATTTGCAACACCTAAATTGTACCTGTCCGACCATTTTCCGGTAGTTGCCGATGTAAGTTTTAACTGATATTTTGACCGCGTAAAATTTTATATTTACAACATGCCAGCCCGTACCCTGCGAAAGTTCACCAAACGGTTCTTTATTGTAGTAACCTGTATAATTTCCGGGTTGTTTTTAATTTCCTGCCTTGTTCCTTATATCAATCCGGCCACATGGTGGTTTGTAGGTTTTCTCGGTCTTGCTATTCCCTACCTTACCATCTTACTTGTATTCGGAATTTTTTTCTGGTGGGTTTTTAAAGCAAAATATTCGCTCATACCCATTGTAACTTTATTGATTGGTTGGAAGCAGTTAAGTGTACTGGTAGCCGTTCACCCTAACAGTTCTTTCAAAGAAAAAAAAGACAGTGCAAACCTTCGAATTGTCGATTGGAATATCAGGAGCTTTGAAGGACTTAGCAATAAGGCAGATAAAAAACGAATAGACCGAATTTCGATTTCGGAGGCTATCATGCGGCAAAATCCAGATGTTATATGCCTGCAGGAATTCAATCATTCAAACTTTCAGAACAATTTTGCATTACTTGAAAAACGTTACCCCTACCATTATTTTTCAAAAGATTTTCAGCGGCAAAATATCGGCTATCAATCAGGTTCTATCATTTTTTCGAAACATCCAATTGTCGATTCGGGCAAGGTGCAGTACCCTGGCAAATATGGCGAAAGCCTTATTTATGCTGACATACAACTCAATAACCATAAAGTGCGGGTATTTACCACGCACCTGCAATCCTTTAAATTCAGTAAGCAGGATTACCAGGGTATGGAGCAAATAAGGAACACGGAGGAGCAAGGCTTGCATGCATCGCGCGGGCTGTTTGAGAAAATGAAAATTGCTTTTACAAAAAGAGGGGAACAGGCGGGCATAGTAAGGGATGCACTCGATAAATCGCCCTACCCATCGCTGGTTTGCGGCGATTTTAACGATGTGCCCAATAGCTATACATACTTCCATATAAGAAAGGACTGGCAGGATGTTTTCCTTGCAACATCCATTGGTATCGGTCGCACTTTTTTAGATGTTGCGCCCACGTTACGCATCGATTATATTCTGCCCGATAATCAATTTAAAATAATACAGTTTGATATGGTAGATGAAGGCCTGAGCGACCACCTGATGCTTATTGCCGATCTTTCATTTAAATGATGCAATAACTGTTTACAACAAATCGTTATCTTCGGTATACATTGCATTTTCATCGCATGAACTTCTACCTCCATATCGCTTGTTGTTGCTGTTGCTGCTAAGCAGCTTGCTTTACCTTTGTGCACCTTTGCACGTTTTATAAATCATTATTCAGCCTAACTACAATAACATGTCGCCACTAAAAGTTTATAATTCGCTTACGCGTAAAAAAGAAATATTTACCTCCATAACTCCCGGTCATGTGGGCATGTATGTTTGCGGCCCCACTGTTAGCGGCGAAAGTCATATGGGGCATACACGGCCTTATATAACCTTCGATGTAGTATTTCGCTACCTGCAATATTTAGGTTATAAAGTAAGGTATGTAAGAAATATAACTGACGCCGGTCACTTTGAAGAAGAAGGGCGCGAAGCTGAAGACAAGATCAGCAAAAAAGCGGTGATAGAAAAGCTTGAGCCGATGGAGCTGGTTCAAAAATACACCAACCTTTTTCACTGGGCTATGCTTCGGTTTAACAACATCGAGCCAAGTATTGAGCCCACCGCCACCGGGCATATTATTGAGCAGATAGAGATGATAGAAAAGATTATTGAAGACGGGTATGCTTATGTGGCGAATGGCAGTGTTTATTTCGATGTAGAAAAATACCATACCGATTTTTCAGCCAAAGGGTTACCATACGGCATACTGAGCGGCCGGGTTTTGGACGAGCAACTTGAGACCACCCGCGAACTCGAGAACCAGGAAGAGAAACGAAACAAGGCAGATTTTGCCTTATGGAAGAATGCCCCACCCGAACACCTGATGCGCTGGAAAAGCCCGTGGGGATATGGTTTTCCCGGATGGCATATTGAGTGCTCTGCCATGAGTAAAAAATATTTGGGCGACGAATTTGATATTCATGGCGGAGGTATGGACCTGCAGTTCCCGCACCATGAATGTGAGATTGCGCAAAGCGCAGTATGCAACCATAAAATGCCGGCCCGCTACTGGATACACAATAATATGATCACCATCAACGGAAAAAAGATGGGGAAGAGTTACAACAATGTGATAAAGCTGGGTGAACTTTTAAGTGGCGATCATCCTTTGCTGGAGCAGGCTTACAGCCCTATGACGATCCGGTTTTATATACTGCAAACCCACTACCGCAGCACACTCGATTTTGGCAACGAAGGATTGAAAGCTTCTGAAAAAGGATTGAAACGCCTTTGGGAAGCACATGAAATTTTAAAGAAACTCGATGCAGAAAGCCTTGTTTTTAACAGCGGCGATGTTGAAGTGGAATTGGATCAAAAAGTGAATCAGCTCATCAGCGGGTTCGATGAATTTATGAATGATGATTTTAATACCGCAAAAGTTTTGGCAAATATGTTTGAACTGGTTCCCATCATCAATTCAATAAAAGACAAACACATTGCGTCATCTGCATTAAGCAAGCAAACCTTCGCATTATTACAAAAGCAGTTTGTTTTATTTGTTGAGGCCATATTTGGATTGCTAAACGAGCAAACCGGCGACCAGGGTAAACTGGACGGAGTTATACAAGTATTGATTGAACTGCGGAAAGTTGCAAAGGCAAAAAAGGACTATGTAACATCCGATACAATTAGAAAGCAATTACTAACCCTTGGCATTGCGTTGAAAGATGAAAAAGACGGAAGCATTAGTTATGCGTATAATTAAATTTTGAACACACCTTTAAAAGATGCCTCATTTCGGTGGGGCATTTTTTATTCGGGTAGTTTTACCAAATGAAGCTGGATATTGAAAACCGGGAAGACCTCTTTGAATTGGTGCATCGCTTTTACGAAAAGCTTTTAGCAGATCCTTCTATCAGCTACCTTTTTACTGAAGTAGCCAGGATTGATATTATAAAGCACTTGCTTGTGCTGGTCGATTTTTGGGATATGGTTTTATTTCAATCAGACACTTACCAAAAAAATGCAATGCAAATACATATGCAACTTCATCAAAAATCGGCGTTGAGTAAACAACATTTTGCTACCTGGCTTTTGCATTTTAACCAAGCGGTCGACGAATTGTTTGAAGGGGATAAAGCGTTTCTTGCAAAGCAAAGGGCACAAAGTATTGCCACGGTTATGCAGGTAAAAATTGCGGGGCTGGCACCAACTTAACCTGCCTGTTCGTAGGCCCTTTTCAACCATTCTATTACCTCGTTATCAATGTCTTTTTCCTGTTCCACTTTTACCCGGTGCGTACACATGGCATTCCAGCTTCCGGATGCTTCCAACTTTTGGGTAGGCTCCACACCCTTTATATTCAACCCTATATCGAGCCTGGTTTTGGTGGAAGGCTGAATTAAAGCAAACTGTTTTTTCCGCCGCAGGCTTACGTAGGCTTTTTTAGGAGAGAATTCCACATCGCTCCCAAACGATTTTATTTTTTCGGCAAGCGCATCATACCAACCTTTTAATACTTCTTTGCCTTTATATTGTTCGGTCACCAGTTCATTTTCATTTTCAGCCACATGCGAGGAGCTTTGTTTTACATGATGTACCAGCATGTTTGCATTACCATGTCCCAACCCATATTTTTCCTTCAGCATACTCACCATCTGACCATGCTTTTCAAGCCCGCAGTTGTTGATAATTGAGCTCCACTCGGCAATCTTTTTCCCTGAACTGGCTTCCAGGTTTTGCAATTGGTTTGCTATTGCTTGCTTAATAGGATCACTGCTCATATCAATGGTTTTTATGGTGGGCTTCAAAATAACATTTTAATATTCGCTTGCATAATAAGGTAGCAGGGTTTTGATGAACGGCAAACCCGGCAAGCATTGTTTACCCAAAAAAATTAGTTATACAATGCTAAATATGTTAGTGTTAATAAATTAATTACAATAGCTTTGCCCATTCAATAAATTTGATAAAAATTAGAACATGAGTAACGAAGCAAAGTTGAAAGCGCTAAAGCTAACAATGGATAAAATAGATAAGGATTACGGAAAGGGCAGCGTGATGATGATGAATGAAAAAGGGGTGGTTGACCTTGAAGTAATTTCTACCGGTTCTATTGGTTTGGATGTAGCGCTCGGTATTGGAGGCTTGCCAAAAGGAAGAGTGGTGGAAATTTACGGGCCTGAAAGCAGTGGTAAAACCACCCTGGCTATACACGTAATTGCCGAAGCGCAAAAGAAAGGCGGCATGTGCGCTTTTATAGATGCTGAACATGCTTTCGACAGCGGTTATGCGCAAAAGCTGGGCGTTGATATAGACAACCTTTTGATATCTCAACCCGATTATGGTGAGCAGGCTTTGGAAATTGCAGACAGGCTGATTTTATCTGGAGCCTTGGATGTTGTGGTAATTGACTCTGTAGCTGCATTGG
>JANPIA010000201.1:0-2757 GCA_031424735.1 Segetibacter sp. | reverse complement strand
CAAAACCCGCAGCAAATGGGAAAGGTTTCTGCAAACTTTAATGTTAAAGGAAAAGGTTTTGATCCGAAGTATGCAAGTGTTGCTGTCAACGGTATTGTAAACTATGCAGACTTCAATGGCTACGTGTACCGCAACCTGAAGTTGGACGCTACCCTGGCTAATCAACAGTTCACTACCAGTGCTTCTATGAACGATCCCAACCTTGATTTTTCAATGGTAGCCAGTGGCGAACTGGGTGGCACCTATCCCTCAATTAATTTGATCGCTGATATTGACAGCATCAAAACACAGCCACTCCATTTTACGCCTGATGCGATGGTATACCACGGCAAGGTGAAAGCCGATTTTGCTTCGCTCAACCCGGATGCTTTAACGGGAAAAATGTTTGTGACCAATTCTGTTATGGTAGTGAACGGTCAGCGTATTGTTATGGATACGATATCTATGATAGCCAACAATACAAACGGCGAACAATTCCTCAGCCTGCAAAGCGATTTTGTAAATGCACGATTAGACGGACAATATAAAATAGCACAACTGGGCAATATCATCCAGCAATCCATACAACCGTACTTTGCCGTCGTACCTGTTAATAGACCTATCGCTACCAGCCCGTATAATTTGAATATAAATATCACGATAGTTGATCATCCATCTTTGCGTGCATTTGTTCCCTTGCTGGATAGGTTGGAGCCGGTCACGCTTACTGGTAATCTTTCAAACACCAGTGGCTGGAAAGCGAGCCTTACAGCCCCACTTATAAGGCTTGGTACCAACACAATTAGCGGGCTTGCTTTAAATGCAAATACTGAAGATAATGCGCTTAGAATTGCTACAACACTCAACCAGTTTTCATCAGGCCCAAACATACAGGTTTATGCAACCAGCTTAAATGCATCGCTGGCTAATAACCAACTCACATTTGGTTTGAATATAAAAGACAGGGCTGCCCGAGACAAGTACAGGCTGGGTGGAATACTCACACAGGCAAACTTTACTGATTATACTTTATCGCTTACGCCAGACAACCTACTATTGAACTATGCCAACTGGAGTGTAAGTCCCAACAACCTAATTCGTTACAATGGAAAAGATGTTTACGCGAACAATTTCGTTTTATCGCAGGGCGCCCAGCAGCTTTCTATAAACAGTACCACTACAGGCATTAACAGCCCAATGCAGGTTGGCTTTGCAAACTTCAAAATTGCAACGCTAACTGGTTTTGTACAAACCGATTCGTTGCTGGTAGATGGAACCGTAAATGGCAACGTGGTTCTGAAAGATGTGGTTACCCTCCCTTCGTTCACAACCGACCTGACTATAAATGACCTTGCATTTAAAAAGGATACAATTGGCAATGTAAATGTGAAAGTGAACAATAACACACAAAACGTTTTTGCAACCAACGTAACCATTACCGGCCGGGGTAACGATGCAAGCTTAACCGGTAACTACTATCTCAAACCAAACAACCAAAGCAATTTCGATCTGAATTTAAACATACGGCAGCTTCCGTTTAAAACCATTGAAGCATTTAGTATGGGCGCATTAAACCGGTCGTCGGGTAATTTAAGCGGGCAGGTAGCCATTAAAGGCACGGTTGAAAAACCCGATATAGACGGCAACATCAGCTTCAATAATACAGCCTTCAATGTGGTAATGCTGGGCAGTTATTTCCGGATAGATGATGAAAATATTAAAGTGAATAATGAAGGAATCCGGTTCGACACTTTTACTATCAAAGACTCCGCAAGTAACAACCTGGTGATAGATGGGATGGCATATACAACCGACTATACAAAGTATCGTTTCGACATGACGGTGAGGGCGAGAAATTTCAGGGGATTGAACAGTGTTAAAACACCTGGTGCATTGTATTATGGGCAGCTATACTTTAACAGCAACCTGCATGTTAAAGGAACAGAAACTGCACCATCTATTGACGGTAGTATTCGCATAAATGAAGATACGAAGCTGACCGTTGTACTACCACAGGCCGAACAGGGTTTGGTAGAGCGCAAAGGTGTTATTGAGTTTGTTGATATGGATGCCCCTGAAACCGATTCAATATTTAAAGCCACGCTGGCTAAGTACGATACTTCGTTCAACAAATCGTCTATCACCGGGTTTGATATTACAGCCAATATTGAAGTTGTAAAAGAAGCTGAGTTTAATTTGATAGTGGATGAAGGCAATGGTGATTTTTTGAAAGTAAAAGGTGAGGCAGTTTTGAACGGCGGGATCGACCCCAGTGGCAAGGTTACCCTCACTGGCAATTATGAGCTCGACCAGGGCGCATACGAATTGTCGTTCAACTTTATCCACCGCCGTTTTGATATACAAAAAGGAAGTACCATCACCTGGACAGGTGAACCAACAACCGCTAACCTAAATGTAAGCGCCGTATACGTTGCCAATACTTCCTCGCTCGATTTGGTAGGCGATCAAATAGAACAAACATCCAGAACATTATACCAGCAAAAACTACCCTTCCAGGTGAAACTGATTATGCAGGGAGAGTTGATGAAACCCCTGCTCACGTTTGATATTACATTGCCTGATGAGAACACGGCAAGGGTATCTGCGGAGGTATTAGAAGTTGTAAAAAACAGGCTTGACCTGCTGAAAACCGAACCATCGGAATTAAACAAACAGGTATTTGCCCTGCTGTTGTTGAACAGGTTTGTTTCGGAAAATCCATTTGAAAGCAGTGGCGGCGGCTTTAATGCGCAGGCTTATGCTTTACAAAGTGTGAGT
>JANPIA010000200.1:0-25785 GCA_031424735.1 Segetibacter sp. | reverse complement strand
CACCGGTAAGGTACAAGCCCCGGCGATAAATATCGGACGCCAGCTCGGGCGGTGTAGTTTCCAATGCTTTCAGGATCGCTTCTTCTATTTTAAAAATGCTTTTATCCAGGGCTTCGGCAACTTCCTGGTAGCTAACAATTATTTGTTTTGGGATACCCGTTACCAGGTCACGACCATTCACCGGGATATCATCCGGAGGATTGTCCAGGTCTTTCATGGCGGCGCCGATCTGTATCTTAATCTGTTCCGAAGTTCTTTCACCGATCAATAAACTATGATAACGGCGAAGTGCCTCCATAATATCAGCGGTAAATTCATCACCCGCAATACGTATACTTTGATCGCACACAATACCTGCCAGCGCTATTACAGTTATACCGGTGGTACCGCCACCAATATCAATGATCATGTTACCAACCGGTTCTTCCACGTCTATACCAATACCCAGGGCAGCGGCCATGGGCTCGTGCAACAGGTAAACTTCTTTAGCGCCAGCCTGCTCCGCACTATCACGAACCGCACGTTTTTCCACCTCGGTAATGCTCGATGGTATGCAGATCATCATTCGCCAGCTTGGTGGGAACAAAGGTTTTTTCGGGTAAATCATTTTGATCATTTCCCGTATCATCAATTCGGCGGCGTTAAAATCGGCGATCACACCGTCTTTCAGCGGACGGATGGTGCGAATGCTTTCATGGGTTTTTTCGTGCATCATCAATGCCCGTTTGCCCACTGCAATTACGGTTTTCAGGTTATTGCGGTCGAGCGCAATAATTGAAGGTTCGTTCACTACAACCTCTTCGTTATGGATGATCAGGGTGTTAGCCGTACCCAAATCCATCGCAATCTCTTGTGTAAACCAGTTGAAAAGTCCCATTTATATAAAGTTCGCTATGTTAATCTAATGCGTGCAAAGGTGTGAGAAAAAATCTGAAAAAACAAAGTGGAAAAATGCGGGCAATAAAGGATTGCAGCCATTGAAAACCAATGCAGAATGCTTTTCAAAATGTTAAACTTCAAATGGCAGTAACCATATATGCAAAGAAATAGTAACCATACATGCAAAGAAATTATGTGTCCGGGCATATAAGCTCCAGTCAACCTCGTTGCATCGCCCTCTTGTACCTAAGATCTCATGGCATCATTGCAAAGACGTTTAAAAAGAAGTGAAAGGCTGTCGCAAAAACGACAGCCTATATATGAAGTGCATTGGAGGGTATAGTGAACTGTAGGTGAAGAACACAACAATAATAAAGATAATTCAGAGCTCCAGAACGGGCCGCTGATTGGAAAAATCCAAAAACCCAAAGTGTCCATTGCCTCTTCCCATTCCACTGTTACCCACACCACCAAAAGGGAGAAATGGGGAAACATAATGGAAGATCACGTGATTGACAACGGTTCCACCTGCGGTAGTGCAGTTAATAACTAAGTCTGCAGCCGCTTTATTTTTTGCAAATACATACAAGGCCAGTGGGCGATCTCCCTTGTTTACAAAGTCAATTGCATCATCGAGCGATTGATAGGTGATTACCGGAAGTACGGGACCAAAAATTTCTTCTTTCATAATGGCATGATCCGCATTGACATTTTCAAGCAAATTAGGTGCAATGTAATTCTCGGTGTTATCCGTTTTGCCACCGGTTACTTTTTCAGCACCATTTGTAACAGCTTCCTCAAGCAAGTGTTTCACCCTGCGATAATGATTTGCATTTACCATACGCGAATACGCAGCGCTCTCAATGCCGGGGCCTTCTGTTCCATACATTGCGTTCATGGTAGCTTTCATGGTAGCTATAAATTCCTCTTTGCGATTTTCTGAAACAATTACATAATCAGGTGCAATACAGGTTTGCCCGCAGTTCGAAAATTTTCCCCAGGCAATTTTCCCCGCTGCTTCTGCAAGGTCGGCGGAGTCGTCGATGATAGCAGGAGATTTTCCTCCCAGCTCAAGCGTTACAGATGCAAGGTGTTCAGCGGCAGCTCGCATTACTTTCTTACCCACTCTTGAGCCACCGGTATAAAAAATATGATTGAAAGGCAACGTTAGCAACTCTGTGGCAATTGCCCCACCACCTTCAATCACTGCCACTTCATCTTGCGGAATAGTTGATTCAATCATTTGCTTTGTAAGTGCGGAAGCGTGCGGTGTAAGTTCGGATGGCTTTACAATAATGGTATTGCCGGCTGCTATACAGGTAACAAGTGGACGAAATGTAAGCAGGAAAGGATAATTCCATGGCGTAATAAACAGGCAAACGCCTTTTGGTTCAACAATAATTTTTGAAACGCTAACTGAACCAGTCATTGCATTTAAAACATCCGGTGTAGGCACTATTTCTGGCGTCATCCAGGCTTCCAGGAAAGCACATGTAAAATCAATTTCACCAACGATGCTGTCTATTTCTATTTGTGCTTCTGTTGCCGGCTTTTTAAAATCGTTGTATAACGCCTGTAATATTGATTCTGCATGCTAAATTACTACTTGTTTTAATTTCAGTAAACGAACGATGCGTTCAGCGGCACTTGTTTGCTTTATCCGCAAAGCAGTGCGTTGCTGACGGGCAAAAATTGTTTTGCTGTCAATGTTTACCATTGTAAGCGTTTCCATAATTGAAGGCATTTGTGGATGGTGAAATAAGATTGTTATTGAACAGCCGTTGCTATGGTGTATGTTTCGTTGAGCAGCAAGAAACACAGAATTCCTGAACGAATGTTATGCGACCAGTGCCTAGCATCTCCTGCTCTAAGTGGCTCTAATATTCGATCCAACCAGAGGTATTGAAGCCCGCATCATTTGGATTTTGCGGATTGAAGAAACCTGTAAAATCCATTTCGCCGGTAGCACTGGCAAATCTTCCCCTGCCACCGACTACTGCCAGCTTCCCGGAAAAATTAAAGCGTGTTGCGGAAACCGGAACGATGGTGGATGCAGTAATGTACGATGTAAAAATTGCCTCTCCACTTGCATTGTAAACCACGGTATTTATGTTTCTGCCTAAAGCATCGGTAGCAGGTACCTGCAGCGATACATTTGCCGCGCCGAACGCAGCGAAATCGGTGGGTTGTATCAGGGGCAACGGTGCACCTAATACGGGGAAAGTTGCTATTAATGAAACAGGTGCAGTAACCGAGCCTTCCGGCAGAGGCTGCGGAACCGATGCATTGGAAGTATAGGCAAGCTGGTTGAAAAACATATTGATATTGCCCAGTTCGGTAGCTGAACCCGTGCCACCCCCGGGTACATAAGCAAAAGTGGTAAAATTAGTTCCTCCAACATTTAAGGTAGCTGGCGTTGTTGGAGAAAAACGGTACCAGGTGTTGCTGGTAAGTGTGAAATCTTTGCGTGTTTTGCCGCCGTTTTTTTTGCAGGAACTTAACCCTAAGAACATCGCTGCAAAAAGCACGGCAATAGCAATATTGGTTTGTTTCATAAAAAGGTTTTTATAAGTTGATGAATGTGTCAATAGACAATGAAGCCATTGGTATCAACACCAGCATCGTTGAAGTCAGTTGGATTGAAATACCCTTGCAGCGAAACTTCGCCCGTTGCGCCAACGAATTTTCCTGAGCCGCCAACAATTTTTGAAGTGCCTGAAAAATTTATGCGGGTGGTACTTATGGGTGTGGTAACATTTGATTGCAGTATGAACCAAACCGAGTTTCCCTTTTTATCAAAAACAACGGTACTAACATTAGCTGGCGCAACAATGCCTGCCTGTTGTAATGCAGCTGCGAAGAACATATTTACAGAAGCAGCAGAAGAAGTTAATCCGCCCATGCTATTAAAGTCTGCATGTTGATTGTACAGAGTCCATACCTTACCCATGTGAGTAGCATTACCCTCTCCACCACCGGGATACCATGCGGGAGCAGGAGATGGCGATTCTCCATTTGCAGGAGGCAACCAGCCGCCGGCAAAGTCAGGCTCGAAGCGGTAGTAGGTGTCAAAATGATCTTTATATGGACGTTGCACCTTCTCCTTCTCCTTCTTCTCTTGTTTTGACGAAATGGTTGATTGAAGCTCCGGCTTCGCACCGGAGCGATCAATACCTGAAATTGATTCTTCTTTTTTACAGGAAATAACAAACGATGCAATAAGTAATGGCAATAGAATAGCAGCCATGTTCATGGAGTACTTTTTCATTTTGATTATTTTAAATGATGGGAAAAAAGTTTAAGTGCTGCACGTTAGCTAGCCGCGAAGCTTTATTTAAACAGGGTTATCCCCTGTACATTTTAATCACATTATTAAACGATCCAAAGCGCATAGCATAACTGGCAACAAAAGGTAACAGTCCCTCTGTACTGCGTGCATGTTTTATTTCGCCGAGGTCTATTACGTTTTCGCGGTTCCAGCTAAACTCTCTTACAATCAGTTCCGTTACTTCTTCCTTGGCATTTGTATCGTTGCCGCAAATAAACATGTCAATGTTCTTGTTGTTAACCAAAGCAGGGTTTGTAATAACAACATAGGGAACCGTATTAAACGCCTTTACTATTTTGGCACTTTTCAGGAATTGCTGCAGCATTTCTCCTGAAGAATTATCGTTGCAAACAGTAAGTCGTGGAGGCATCCCTTGCGAAAAATCGAGCGGGTTAGTAAGATCGATGACTATTTTGTTATGGAAGTTTTCTTCGCCTGCCATTCGTGCTGCATCTATGGAATATATGCCCATTACACAATGAAATATCACCGGTCCAAATAACGCTGCGTTGGTAAAGTTGCCCTGCAGGGCTGTACCCGGATATTCATTTACAACCTGTTCAGCACGTTCATTAGCACCGCTTCTTGAGCCTATTAGAATCTCATGTCCTTGTGCGAGTAAGGCACGTGCAATAGTTGTTCCCACAATGCCGGTGCCTAAAATTCCAATCTTCATACCAAATGAATTTATGTAAATGTATAATCGCAAGTTTCGGCATGCAATACCCCAATTGGGGTATAAACAGAATATTATTTTGAGTACATTAATAGTATGAAGTTGCTACCGGATATTTCAGGGCTTTCAGCAGATGCCCAGACTCTCATAAGAAACTCGTACAGGCAAATTGGTGAAGTCGGAGATGGTGAGTTAGATGAGGTAAATGCTGTTTTGGAAAACGTGGCAGACTTGCTGGATCAATCTGGCATGCATAACGAAAGCAGGGACTTCTACAATCATATCTATATTCAATCAAATGATTTGCTTGCCAAAGCCAGGTTACTAAGAAAGATTTCGGCATCGTTTAATGCCCAACGCGAGTACCAGATCGCTCAACAAGTTTCTGAAGAAGCCTTGTTGCTAATGAGGCAGGCTCATATTTTGACGGAAAACATTCCTGAGCTTTTTGAAACCCTGACGGTATGCGCTTATGCTAATTACTTTGCTTCAAAGCCAAAGCGTTTACACCAGTTGATAGCCGAAATGCGGAGCTACTTCCCCGGCATCAGCGATCAATCTGTAAGGCTTAGATTTTATTTTGTTGTGATGTTGAACATCCTGCTACGAAATCGCTGGTATATGTTACCAGAAGAAGCGATTACCCATGGTGAATTTTATTTACAGCTCGCCTTAGAAACAAAAAACTGGAACACTATTGCCACTGCATATAGTGGACTAGCCTTTTGCCATTTGTGGCGTGAAGAGTTTGAAGTGTGCCGTAAAAAGTTTGAGGTAGCTTTTGATTATTTACAGAACAGGAACTACGACTTATTATTAACAGCACAGGTATATACAGCGGTAAGTTTCAGAATGCAAAACAACATTTCGATGACGGAGCGGTGGACCGCTATAAGTAAAGAAGTTGCTGAGAAATCAAATAACATTAATTACCAGGGTCTGGTTTATGCAAATCTTGCATGGATAAATGCGAAACGAAATAATTTATTGTATGCTGAAGAGTTTGCAAAAAAAGGTTTCGAAATTTGCCTAACATTCAGAAACCCGATGTTGTATCTATGTATATTTCCATTGTTAAAATGTTTACTGAAGGGCAGTCAATATGATGATGCAGGCGGCTACAATTTCCTTTTGCTGCATCCGTCTTTAAAAAGTTTTCCGGAACCACTTAATGAAAAAATAAGCGCCATGAATGCGGCGTGGGTAGAAGGCAGAAACGACCTGCGGTGTTACCTTGAAGATGTGGTAACAGAAGCCGAGTTATCAAATTATTTTTAAACGATGAAAAAGATAAGAATACTTCACAGCAGGCATTCCGTAGGTCAGGCTTTGAAAAATTGTTTGCACGAAATGAATATAAATGATGTGGATGTTTTAAGCGATCCTCAGGAATTAGTAGATGGAAATGAATACTACTTAACATTGCTGGATTCGGTCCTTTACAAAAATTACTTTCCAAAAAGCAGCGCATCTGATTTCTCCCTCCTTGTTACGTCAGATGAAGACCCAAATATTTCGGCAGCATTGAATGCCGGCGCAGTTTCTTTTATAAACATTGCGAAAGGGCCAGCTCAATTTGTTTTACATATCGAAAGGATGGAGAGTAAACATGCAGACGAACCCTCCGAGCTGGTACGCACCTTTTCAGATAAAACTGTCCACCCATCTCTATTGCCTGTTGAAGTAAACAATCTTACTAAAAAAGAAATCGAAATACTAAAAATGATGTTGGCAGGTAAGCATTTAAAACTAATAGCCAGCGAAACAGATACAACCTATGAAACGGTTAGAACACATGTAAAGAGAGTTTATAAAAAGCTGGGAGTTATGTCAGCCTCCGAAGCAATAATTAAAGCGATGAAAATGAACCTTGATAAAAAATAAATGGGCAATTTGCATTCTTTTAAAACAAATATCAAGTTGAACTATTCAAACTCATACCCAATATCTTTTCGGTAATACATGCCTTCAAATTGTATGCTCTCCATGGCAGCCATCGAATTTGAAACCGCCTCCTTCATACTTTTTCCATACGATGTAACAGCAAGTACCCTGCCTCCATTGGTCAGCACATTGTTACCAACTTGCGTTGTTCCAGCATGAAATAGCATAGTATCACCTTTCAACTGGTCTATCTTTATAGCTATATGCTTGCCTTTTTCATAATCGCCCGGGTAACCACCACTCACCGCCATAACGGCTGCTACAAAGCGCTCATCAAATTCAATATGTATATTTTTCAACCCGCCCTGATCCATTGCTACAAACATCTCAACAATATCATTCTTTAAGCGGGGCAACACCACTTCGGTTTCAGGGTCGCCCATCCGGCAGTTATATTCTATAACATAAGGTTCACCGTTGGTATTCATCAGGCCAATAAAAACAAAACCCTTGTATTCCAGCACGTCCGTATGCAGTCCTTTAATGGTTGGCTTTATAACAAGCTCTTCTACTTTTTTCATGAACACTTCGTCAGCAAAAGGCACCGGGCTAACACAGCCCATACCACCCGTATTCAATCCTGTATCGCCTTCGCCTATCCGTTTATAATCCTTGGCATGGCCGATGATTTTATAGTCCACCCCATCGGTTAACACAAATACACTGAGTTCTATCCCCTGCAAAAATTCTTCTATAACCACTTTGGCAGATGCTTGACCAAATTGTTTGTTTACGATCATTTCCTCAAAAGCATTCAACGCTTCTTTATGGGTGTTACAAATAACTACACCTTTACCGGCAGCCAAACCATTGGCTTTTAAAACAATGGGTAAAGTATGACTGGCAATGTATTGTTTGCCTTCTTCATAGTTGTATTCATCATACTCAGCATAACCGGCAGTGGGTATGTTATGCTGCTGCATAAAGTGTTTTGAAAAGGCTTTACTGCCTTCTAACTGAGCAGCTTTAGCAGATGGTCCCACTACTATTCCGCGCCACCCGGATGATGATTTCAAATGATCGTACACGCCTTTCACCAGTGGTTCTTCCGGACCAACCACCACCATATCAACAGAACGTTCGATGCAGAAATTTTCAATGGTGGCAAAGTCATTTACATTCATGTTTATGTTTTCGCCAACCTGTAATGTGCCTGCATTACCGGGTGCTATAAACAGTTGTTTACATAGCGGGCTTTGTTTCATTTTCCATGCAAGTGCATGTTCGCGTCCGCCGGAGCCAAGCAACAATATATTCATAATAGAAAAGTTTATGCAGGTTCAATACGCGGCGAATGTAAAAGTATTTTACCGATGCCATTTGTTTGGTACGATCGTTATCGGCTGTTAATAGGAAATAATGCTATTTTGAGCCACTAAATTTTTGCGTAAACAAATCTCCAAAACGAAATCAATTCAATATGAACGTTACCCCTGCCGACCAGGCTATCGTACAAAAAGGTCATCCCAAAGGTTTGTATGTTTTATTTGCAACCGAATTTTGGGAGCGGTTTAGTTATTATGGCATGCGGGCCATCTTTGTTCTTTTCATGACCAATAAGTTGCTTTTTGATAAAGCCGATGCTTCAAACATTTATGGCAGCTACACTGGTCTGGTTTACTTAACGCCACTGATAGGTGGATATATGGCAGACAGGTATTGGGGCAACAGGAAATCAATTTTTGTTGGAGGAGTATTAATGGCATTAGGGCAGTTTATCCTTTTTGCCTGCGCATCTATGGATCCGGGTTCAGCGGGATTAACAAGCACCCTTTTATGGACCGGGCTTGCCTTTTTGATTTTTGGTAACGGATTTTTTAAGCCAAACATATCTACTATGGTTGGTCAACTTTACCCTGAAGGCGATAACACTAAAAAAGATTCGGCCTATACTATCTTTTATATGGGTATCAATGCAGGCGCTTTTCTTGCCCCGTTGGTATGTAGCTACCTGGGTGAAAAGGTTGATTTCAAATGGGGCTTTTTTGCTGCGGGTATTGGTATGCTGATAAGCCTTGTAATATTTTATTTTACAAAGGATAAATACATTGTTTCACATACTGGGAATCCTTTAGGTACAAGAGCCAATAAACTAAATGATACAGCAATATCTGAAACCGGAAAAACCGGCTTTAGTACTGTACAGATTATTACGCTGGTTGTGAGTATTGTGGCCGCCATTTCAATTATATACTTTGTATTGAATGTCGATTTTTGGGGCTCTTGTATATACGGTATGACCCTGTGTTTACCCTTTGCAATACTTACAGACCGGTCTCTAACCAAAGTTGAAAAATCAAGATTGTCGGTAATAATTATCATCATGTTGTTTGTAATATTTTTTTGGATGTGTTTTGAACAGGCAGGGGCGTCACTTACCTTTTTTGCTGATGAACAAACAGATCGCCATGTATTTGGATGGGAGATGCCTGCAGGATATTTTCAGAGTTTCAACCCTATTTTCATAGTGATACTCGCACCCCTGTTTGCGGTATTGTGGGGCAAGCTTGGTAATAGGGGTATTGAACCTCCTGCACCAATGAAACAAGCAATGGGACTATGTTTTCTTGCACTTGGATTTTTATTTATTGCTTTTGGAAATACCGGCGATGCAACTATAAAGGTGAGCATATTATGGCTTACGGGTCTTTACTTTCTTCATACTGTTGGTGAATTGTTTCTTAGCCCTATCGGTTTATCTATGGTAAATAAGTTAACCCCTGGCAGATTTACGTCGCTGATGATGGGTATTTGGTTTATGGCCATTGCAACAGGTAATAAACTTGCGGGAACAATGAGCTCGCTGTATCCTGACCCCAAAGCTACCGGACCCAAACCTGTATTTCTCGGAATTACTATTGACAACCTTCATACTTACTTTATGGTATTTGTAGGCTTTGCAGGCGCTGCTGCAATCATTCTGTTTCTGCTTTCTTTTAAGTTGCGGAAAATGATGCATGGCATAAAATAATTTTCCCCTCTTCTTGCGAAGAGCCTCTAATTTTTGAAAAAAGCAGCTACCGGCCAGTAGCTGTTTTTTTTAAATAATAAGGGTAGCTGCATAATGAACTAAGGTACAAGAGCGCGACGCAACAATGCCGGAGAAAAATATACTGCCGGGACACACCTAACTCAGCAACCCTTTACGTCCCTTTGTTAGTTACCCTCAACTACTTTTCTTTATCTTCCTACACTAAAAGCCAAACCATGAGCGAAGTTGCGCTGCGCAAACATCCAAAGGCATTACCCTTTTTGTTCTTCTCCGAAATGTGGGAGCGTTTTGGCTATTACCTGATGATAGGCATTTTTACGCTTTACCTGAAGGATGTGAACCAGGGCTTTGCCATGACAGAGAGCGAAGCGGCAGACCTGTACGGAACATTTATTGCGTTGGTTTTTTTAACGCCGTTTGTAGGCGGGCTTATAGCCGACAGGTATTGGGGTTACAGAAAATCTATCATTATCGGTGGTATTATGATGGGCATTGGCTATTGCATGATGGCAATACACAACCTCCCGATGCTGTATATTTCTATGACGCTGGTAATACTCGGTAATGGCTTTTTTAAACCCAACATATCCACGCTGCTTGGTAATGTTTATTCGGTTAAAGAATACGAGAACAGGAAAGATGAAGGGTACAATATATTTTACATGGGCATCAACATCGGCGCATTTATCTGCAACTTTTTTGGTGCGGTGTTATACATTTTATTAGGCTGGGGCTATGCATTTGTGGCTGCTGGTATCGGCATGTTCCTTGGTGTTATCATTTTTATTGCCGGAACAAAACATTACATAGCAGCCGATGTAAAAAAAGGTGTTCGTGATGGCGATATGTCGTTTACAAAGATTGTATTACTCATATTCGTTCCTTCCGTTATTGCTGGCATTGCGGGCTGGCTTATACCCGGCAACCTGGTAGGTTCCGATAGTACCGATGCCTTTCTTTTTGCCTGTGTGCCCGTAATTTATTTTTACAGCTCGCTATACCTGAAAGCCGGGTTGGCCGAGAAGCGGCCTATTGCAGCACTGCTCGCTATTTTTGCTGCTGTTATTTTATTCTGGGCTGTATTCAAACAAAACGGGTCGGCACTAACTACATGGGCCGACAGGTACACCGATCGTGAAGTTTCGGGCGGCGTTGCTAAAGTTTTCAATGGCTTATCGCTGGCGCAAACAGTAGAGTATAAAAAAGATTCAGTCGCCTTATACGATCAGCAATTCAGGCTGCAAAAAAAAGATGGAAAGGTTGTTAAGGAATACAACTATCCATACTATTTCAAGAACGTTCGCGAAGAATTAAAGCCGGCAGATGAAGGTAAAATAAACCTATGGGCAACCAACCTGAGCCAATCCATTAACCCAGGCTGGGTTATACTTCTAACCCCATTGGTCGTTGCATTTTTTGCATTTCTTAAAAAACGAAATAAGGAACCTTCTACGCCTACCAAGATCGCCTTTGGTTTACTCATTTCAGGCATCTCCGTATTGTTTATGATTTGGGCTGTTGCCGAAAGCAACAATGGCTCTGAAAAAGCAAGCACCTGGTGGCTCATCATCACTTATGGTGTTATAACGGTAGGGGAATTATTGTTAAGTCCCATGGGACTTTCGCTGGTTTCCAAACTAAGCCCGGTACGCATTACGTCATTAATGATGGGTGGATGGTTTTTGGCAACCTCTATTGGCAATAAGCTTTCCGGCGTTTTGGCAACCCTTTGGGATACGTATGAAAACAAAGCCAACTTTTTTTGGGTGAATTTTGCCTTACTCATGTTTGCTGCCGTCATCATGTTTACCATGTTGCGATGGCTGAATGGCATAATGAGAGAAAAGGGATTGCATTAGCATCTGTTCATTTTCAACTATAAAGATATTATTTGGAGGTGTACCTTATGTCAATCCGGTAATGTGTTATAAATTGCGTTATGAACCTCAAACCCCAGCCTAATCATCAGCAATACTTAAGGTCGTTAGCAGTAATGAGCGATGAAAAGAAACTTGAAATAACCCTCCAATTGTCTCACTTTACAAAACAATTGTTTATTGAAGGTTTGAGAGAAAGGTTTCCGGAAAAAAGTGAAAATGATATTAAAAAACTTTACCTGGAAAGGTTACAACTGTGTTACAACCGCAACTATTAATTAAAGTTATTGAGCTACTTGATAAGCATGATATTGAGTATATGCTCACCGGCTCAATTGTGTCAAGTATTCAGGGAGAGCCAAGAGCTACCCACGATGTTGATATGGTGATTCAACTTTCTGAAAACTCCATCCCTTATTTGACAGGCACCTTTCAACCACCACAATATTACATTTCTCACGAAGCGATAGAAGAAGCTATCAGATGTAAGTCCATGTTTAATTTGCTGGAATGCCCTGCGGGTATATGAAATCCAGTTTAGTAATCTTGATTTTGATTAATTGGAAACATGGGCTTCAGCGTTGCACCTAAAAGATATCTGGGACAGATTGAAAAAGGAAGCTCACCCTTTGATTTCATAATTCTTTTATTAAGCTGAATTTCTTATGATGCGTTCGGCTCTTTATCTGTTAATCAAAACTCTTACGTAATTTGTTTTTACCAAATCAACTTTATGAAGAAATGCTTTTTACTGTCGGCGATGTTAGTGTGTATGTATAACCTGCAGGCGCAGGATAAACCGACCGTTTTTAAAGGTGCGCTCATATATCCAATCAGCGGCGCACCTATACCCAACGGCGTATTAATAGTTCATAAGGGAAAAATTGTAAGCATTGGTGGCTACAGCACTCCTATACCAGATGGATCCATCGTTAACAACATGGATGGCAAAATAATTTTGCCCGGGCTGGTTGATACGCACTCGCATTTAGGCGGACCGGAGGGCGGAGACAATTCCGCGGCGTTAAGCCCAGATACCCGTGCGATGGATGCAGTAAGCCCCACCAGCGATGGATTTAAAAAAGCATTGGCCGGTGGCATCACTACCATCAATATTATGCCCGGCTCCGGTCATTTAATGAGCGGGCAAACCATCTATGTAAAAATGCGTGAAGGAAAAATAATAGAGGACCTCTTATTAACGAATGAGCGAGGTGTTTATGGTGGATTAAAAATGGCCAATGGCACCAACCCTATGCGAGGCACATCGGGCTTTCCCGGTACGAGGGCTAAAAGCGCAGCAATGGTTAGAGAGTTGTTTACTAAAGCAGTGGAGTATAAAAAGAAGTTGGACAAAGCTGGTAAAGATTCCAGTAAACTGCCCGAACGCGACCTTAGAATGGAACCTCTTGTGGAAGCATTAAATGGTAAACGCATCGTTCACTTTCATACACACAAAGCAAACGATATACTTACTGCCATGCGTTTGGCAAAAGAGTTTGGTTTTCGCACGGTATTGCATCATGTAAGCGAAGCCTGGAAGGTTGCTGACGAAATTGCGAAAGAAAAAATCCCATGCTCCATTATAACCATCGAAGCGCCGGGTGGAAAGCTGGAAGCTGTTGATTATTCTTCGGAAAATGGCGCGGCATTGGAAAAGGCGGGGGCTTTGGTTGCATTGCATACCGACGATGGCATTACTGATTCGAGGTTGATCATGCGATCGGCTGCACTGTTAATAAAAGAAGGCTGGAGCCACGAAAAAGCGCTGGAAGCATTAACAATCGCCGGGGCTAAAATGCTCGATCTCGATAGCCGTGTTGGTTCGTTATCGGTAGGTAAAGATGCTGATTTCATCATACTATCTGGCGACCCATTCAGCGTGTACACTAAGGTGGAACAAACATGGGTAGAAGGCGTCAAACGATTTGATTTTTCCAACCCCGCCGACCGTGCATTTTTATATGGAGGTTATAAAGTGTACGTACCTGAACGAGGCGAGTATCATCATCATGAAGGAGAGGAGGATGATTGATTTTTTTATGTGACCAGCGTCTGAACCAACTTTTAGCCTGGGTTGCGTCGCACTCTTGTACTACATCACACAATTCATCGTACTTCTAAACATCACCATGAAAAAAATACTATCAACCACTATACTAAGCTGCTTAATTGCCTGCTGTTTACATGCGCAGGTGGCCATAAAAGCCCAAACCATCTACACGGTTTCTGGTCGCATCATTACCAATGGAATCATCTTAATCAAAGATGGAAAAATAGAAAGCGTGGGCACTGCCGGTGAAATAACTGTTCCTTCAGGCTATGCAGTTCACGAAGCAAAAGTGGTAACACCGGGTTTAGTTGACGCACGCAGCATGGTGGGTATCTCCGGCTCGTTAAACATTCCAACCGACCAGGATCAGCTTGAAAAATCAAGCCCCATACAACCAGACCTGCGCGCAATAGATGCCTACAACCCTGAAGAAAAGCTGGTAAAGTTTGTACGGGATAATGGTGTAACAACTATGCATACCGGTCATGGTATTGGCGCGCTGGTAAGCGGGCAAACTATGATTGTAAAAACTAAAGCCGGCACTGTTGAAGAAGTAACAATACAACCAACAGCCATGCTTGCTATGACCATCGGTCCCACAGTGCAAACAAACTTTACCTCACCCGGCACCAAAGCAAAGCAAGTAGCCATGCTGCGTACCGAATTAATTAAAGCGCAGGCACACATGAAAAAACTGAGCGACAAGGATACATCCAAGCGACCTGCAGCCGACCTTAAAATGGACATGCTTGCCAAACTGCTGCGTGGAGAAATCAAAGCCCTCATCACCGTTAATACTTCTAACGACATTATGAATGCGATCCGCCTGTCAAAGGAATTTAATTTTAAATTGGTGATAGATGGTGCAGCAGAAGCTTATCGCTTAATAGATGAAATAAAAGAATCAAAAGCAGAGTTGATCGTACATGCTACCATGGCGCGCAATGGTGGCGAAATGGTAAACATGACGAGGGAGAATGCAGCATTGCTCACCAAAGCAGGTATTCCTGTTTCAATAGAAACCGGCTTTGAAGGTTATGTGCCAAAAACCAGGATTTTATTGTTTGAAGCAGCCATGGCCATGAGCAGCGGATTGCCTTACGACGAGGCCTTAAAAGCGGTAACCCTTAACCCTGCAAAATTATTAGGAATAGCAAACACCGTTGGCTCCATTGAAAAAGGAAAAGACGCCGACCTGGTACTTTATAATGGCGATCCGTTTGAATACCTCACCAGGGTTTGCAAGGTTTTTATTGAGGGTGTTTTAGTGAGTGATAATTGTAAGTAAGAAATCCACTCACTTCAGAACTTCACACTAGGCTATTATTGTAAACAATATGACTCTTGTATCAAAAGACAAAGCACTATCTGCCTATAATATTGATGTTATCTGGTAGAAGCCACTGCGCTCATCCGGCGAGCAGCAGCATTCGCTTTTTATTTTCCCTACTTTTAAGGTTAAACCAACTACTATGGCTGAACAAAACAACTTCAAACCATTTGTGCCCAACGAATCGAAGATGAAGGAATTTACTGTCAAATCTATTTTGATGGGCAGCATCTTCGGTATCATCTTCGGCGCATCAACAGTTTACCTTGCTTTAAAAGCCGGTCTTACGGTTTCCGCATCTATCCCTATTGCAGTAATGTCTATTTTGTTGGGCAAGCTGTTTTTAAAAACTACCATTCTTGAAAATAATATCATTCAAACAACGGGTTCCGCAGGCGAAAGCATTGCAGCAGGTGTTGTGTTTACCTTACCCGGCTTCCTGTTTTTAAGCGATCCATCGAGCGCAAATTTTTTTAACTACGTAACTATTTTAACGCTGGCAATTTTCGGCGGAATATTAGGAACACTGATGATGATTCCCTTACGCCGATCGTTGATTGTGAACGAACATAAGGTGCTGCCCTACCCGGAAGGAACCGCCTGTGCAGCAGTTTTAAAGGCGGGCGAAAAAGGTGGCTCACTCGCCAAAACGGCGTTGTTCGGCGTTGCCTTTGCTTTTATGTATGCCTTCCTTCAAAAGATATTTCATGTGATTGCCGAACTGCCCAGTTTTATGACAGCGCAAACCCAAAAGTTTTTTCCTTCTGCAAAACTGAGTTCGGAGATCACACCAGAGTACCTTGGTGTAGGGTATATCATTGGGCCAAAAATAGGTGGGGTATTAGTTGCCGGTGGCGTGTTAAGCTGGTTTGCATTTATTCCTTTACTCGCCTCTGTTGTACCTGCCGATACCATCGCATTGCAACTGGTGAAGCTGGGTTATTTATTAGACATTACTAAAAGCGGCGGCCCCGGCGGGTGGGATGCAGCTGCCCATACATTCGCCGATTACTCTACGGCAATTTATCGCGCTTATGTGCGGCAAATTGGCGCTGGCGCAGTTGCGGCAGGCGGCTTCATCACGTTGTTCAAAACTATTCCAACCATCATCTCATCTTTCAGGGGTAGCCTTGGCTCTTTAAAGAAAGGTGATGGTGGTCAACCAGCGTTAGTGCCGAGAACGGAAAGAGACCTCTCCATTAAAATTGTAGGTATAGGCAGTGTGATATTGATCTTACTGATGACCGTATTACCGCAGGTGCCCGGCGACAGCATTGGAAGCAAATTATTGTTAGGAATACTGGTGATCATATTTGGTGCCTTCTTCGTTACCGTCTCGTCCCGTATTGTGGGTATTATTGGCTCCTCCAACAACCCCATTAGCGGAATGACCATTGCAACACTTATGGGGACCTGCCTTGTATTTATCGCGGTTGGATGGACAGGCAAAGTGTACGAACCCATGGCGCTGGTAGTTGGTGGAATGATTTGTATTGCAGCAGCCAATGCCGGCGCAACCTCACAGGATTTGAAGACAGGATATATTGTAGGCGCTACGCCCAAATACCAGCAAATAGCTTTGTTCGTAGGAGCCATTGTATCGTCGCTTGCCATTGGCTTTACGGTAAAAATATTAGATACACCCACGCAGGAAATGCTCAGCCAAGGCATACAACATGCCATTGGAACGGACAAATACCCGGCACCACAAGGCACACTAATGGCAACGCTTATCAAAGGAATTCTCTCTTTCAACCTTGATTGGGCTTTTGTTTTGGTGGGCGTTGCCATCGCTATTGTAATGGAGCTATGCGGTATAAAAGCATTGAGTTTTGCCATTGGCATTTACCTGCCGCTGAGTACCACACTTCCCATTTTCATTGGCGGAGCCATACGGGGATTGGTAACCTGGAGAAAAGTGAAAAAAGATAAACTTGTAGCTGATGAGGAGGAAGACCTTGGCAGGGGAAACCTTTTTGCAACCGGGTTGGTAGCCGGCGGTGCACTGGCAGGGGTTATTGTAGCAATTCTTTCCGTAAACGAAAACATTGCCGCAGCGCTTTTAAAAGTGAGTGCCGAACATGGATTGACAAACCTGTTGGGTGGCGAAACCGGTTATTATATTTTGAGTATCGTGTTTTTTATTTTGATGGGATGGGTATTGTACAGAGTAGCAATGAAAGAAGATAAAACAGAGCCCATGGTAAATACTAATGAACCCCAACCATAACATTCAACTTTCTGTTTTTAACGCCCGCTAATTGTTTAGATGGTTGTTTTGGCAGATGAAATTGTTCGCTGTATGAAACAAAATATTTTATCGCCCGCAACAGGTGCATCGGTAGTGGCAAGAGTTCAATTATTGCAGTCGGAAAGTAAAGCATTATGGGGAAGCATGCGTTGTACCGATATGCTCAGGCATTGTAACCAGGCTATGAAAGCTACGCTTGAAACGGACAACAATGGGCGTGCGGACTCGCTTAAACAAAAAATATTACGCTTCCTTTTTTTAAATGTTATAACAACCTATCCTAAATATGTAAAAGCTCCCAGGTGGCTGCAAGTGGCGGGTACTGTTTCTGCAGATGCTTTTGGTTTTGAAAAGAGCCAGTTCATTTATTATGTGAACGAGTTTGGTAATAAAAAGAACATTGCCCTATCGCACCCCGTATTTGGCAGGTTGAATACCAGGCAATGGGGCATCATTACCTGGATGCATTTAGATCATCATTTGCGGCAGTTTGGTGTTTGATATGCCGAAGGTTTTTGACCGGTGGGAGGAGCGGATGGCAAGGGTTATGCACTGTTGCACAATTGGTGTTTTTTTTTGATTATGATAGATAAAGTGCAGGTACGATGAACACTGTTTTGCTGTACAAGAGGGCGATGCAACAAAAGGCGAATGGTTATTTGAAGCCCGGTCCATAAAATAGTACCCTTGTTATTTTACTGACCATTGTCATTTACTGCCAGCTTTTTTATTTGTTTCAATTTGCCTAATTTGATGGCTGTTAAAACCAACTATATGGAAGAGCAAAGGGATGATAAATTGTGGCGAATTGCACAGCGAAGGGCTGAATTCAGAAAAGGATTATTTTCTTTTCTCATCATCAATACTTTTCTCTGGATTATTTGGTGGTTTACTACCGGGCAAAAAGGCGATTTTCGTGGTGTGCCCTGGCCATGCTGGGTAATGTTGTTTTGGGGACTCGGTTTGGCAAAACAATATTACGAAGCCTACCACGGCACCAAAAGCGACCTTGCTGAAAAAGAATATGAGAAGCTGAAACGGGAAGGGCGCTGATATTAACCAATCCACTTTAACAGGTTTACTTTCCATCTTCTAACGATTAGCATAGATAGCGTTGCATATGATTACACAAAAACGATTATTCGATTGCATACAAACGCAGTTGGAAAAGTTTCCGAAGGAGACTATGCTTGCTGCCAAAGAAAATGGCAACTGGGTAAGCTACAGTACAAAGCAGGTTCAGCAAACAGTAAATGCACTCAGCGCCGGACTTTTAGAAAACGGCGTCAGTGGAAACGACCTGAGTACCGAAGGCGCTGATAAGATCGGCATCATTAGCAACAACCGCCCGGAGTGGTTGTTTACCGACCTGGCAGTACAACAAACCGGTGCCATCCTCATCCCAATTTACCCCACAACCAACCCGCTTGAGCTTGAATTTATTTTGAAGGATGCAGCAGTAAAAAGCATGTTTGTAAGCAATGCCGAAATGCTGGAAAAGGTTAAAAGCGTACACGAAAGAGTTCCATCGCTACAGAATATTTATACGTTTGATAAAATTGTTGGCGCCAGCCATTGGACGGAGATAACTACCATGGCAAGCGCCACCAGTTTGGCTAAAGTAGAAGAGGTGAAAAAAACCATAACGCCTCAACACATAGCTACCATCATTTATACATCGGGAACAACAGGAACGCCCAAGGGTGTTATGCTAAGTCATCAAAACATTTACAGCAACGTTTATTATGCTAAGGAAAGTTTTCCGTTTGACGATGCACCGAATCAAAAGGTGCTTAGCTTTTTACCCCTCAATCATATTTTCGAAAAGATGATCAGCTATGTTTACATGTTTAGCGGCATCAGCATTTATTATGCGGAAAGTTTGGAGATGATAGGGGATAATTTAAGAGAAGTGAAACCGGATGGATTTACAACCGTACCAAGGTTGTTGGAGAAAGTGTATGAAAGGATCATGTCGAAAGGGAACGAGCTAACAGGCGTAAAGCGAAAACTGTTTTACTGGGCAGTTGGTCTTGCCGAAAAATATGATAACCTGCAGAGTGGCGGTGTTTGGTACAATGCCCAGTTAGCGCTTGCTAACAAACTCATCTTCTCAAAATGGCGGGATGCGCTGGGTGGCAACATACAGTTTATTATTACAGGAAGCGCTGCCTGCCAGGTTAAGCTACTGCGCATTTTTAATGCAGCAAAAATTCCGGTGTACGAAGGTTATGGACCTACGGAAAACAGCCCGGCAATAACCGTTAACCGGAAAGACATGAAAACCGGTACAAAGTTCGGAACCGTTGGTCCGCCTATGAATGGCATGGAAGTAAAACTGGCGGAAGATGGGGAGATATTGGTGAAAAGTCCGTCGGTTATGGTGGGTTATTACAAACGCCCCGACCTGACAGCTGAAGTGCTGAAAGATGGCTGGCTTTATACAGGCGACATTGGCGTTTGGGATGGAAAGTTTTTAAAAATTACAGACCGTAAAAAAGAGCTCTTTAAAACCAGCGGCGGAAAATATGTTGCGCCCCAACCAATAGAGAATAAGTTGAAGGAAAGCAATTATGTGGAGCAGGTTATAGTGGTTGGTGCCGATAAAAAGTTTGTTGGGGCGCTTATCGTTCCATCGTTCCCCATGGTAAGGCAATGGATGCGGGATAACGGCGTGAGCTTTACCACCAATGAAGATGCGATCAACGATCCCAAAGTGCAGGAGCTTTTTAAAAATATTGTGGAGAGCTTCAACAAATATTTTAACCACGTTGAGCAAATAAAAAAATTTGAACTTTTACCGAGAGAATGGAGTATTGAAACCGGTGAAATGACCCCCAAAATGAGCCTGAAACGTAAGGTGATTATGGAAAAATACCGTAACGCCGTTGAGCGTATTTATAATTAGGCAAGGTTTTTAGGTATTATCCTGCATGAACAAATTTAAGGTTACCATCGCCCTGTCACTGCTCGTACCGTTATCCGCTGCCTGCCAGCGGGTCAGGCTTAATAAAAACAAAGTGCCTGTTTGCATTCAATCGTTTATTGATAGCGGAAAAGCCAGCGACCGCTGGTATGTGGGTAATGTGGAAGAATACCTTTACCAGGGAAAACTTGTGTATGCATTTAATCCCTCCCGTCGATTGGCAGACGGAGCCACGTTTATTAAAACATCTGCCTGTAAAGACCTTTGCAGTGTTGGCGGTTTTGCCGGGCCACGAAACAAAATGTGTAATGGCGACGATTTTTTTTCCAAAGCGAAATTTAAACGCCGCATTTGGGGTGATGAAAGAAAGTAGATGCAACGACAGCCATTTTTTGCATGTCAGCCTGAAAAAAATTGTATGAAAGCATTGCTGATAATTGTTTTTATTTTGGCGGCTTTTGCCTACGCAGGTTGCGAAAAGTCCGATTTCCCTCCCGATATTCCACCTTGTATTAAGGACACGATCAACGTGTATAAAAATAAACCCGATTGGTTAATTGGCAATGTGGAGGCATATTCTTTCCAGGGTAAGATTGTTTACGCATTCAACCCGGATAATAAACGAATTGCTGATGGTCAAACTTATGTAGTGAACAGCGATTGCGGAATTATGTGCGCAGTGGGTGGCTTTGGCGGACCCTCCATTAACCTATGCAACGGCGACAACTTTTTCCAAAAAGCCGTTTTTATCAGGAAGATATGGGAAAAGCCTTAGTGCTCCTTCCCGGAATATTTAGATACAGCCACAGCGTTTTTAATCACAGGTAGTTATAATTCTACTGCAAACGACACGCTGTGGTTTTTTTATAGCAAAGTTATTCCCAGCGCTCATTTTATTGCTGTTTACCCTTTTTATCATTGCCACTTGTAGAAAGAAAAGTCCTTTTACTTTTGCGTTAAGCCTAAGTTTCGCAAGCCGTTTTGTGAGGTATGATTTTTCTATTAATCATATAAACTTTTACATGACGGCTGAAATGATGCTGAATGAACATATCGCCAACATCCCCAAACGGAAAATAAAAACACTGTTAAAGGATGCCACTAAAAGTGCTGAAGCGGTAAACCTTTTGTATGTAAACAATACTGAAAAAGGCATAACTCGCAAACCTAATGGCGATGGTTTCGAATATTATTACGGAGACAAAAAAGTGGAAGACGACGAGACTTTGCTTCGTATAAAAAAATTGGTTATTCCACCAGCCTGGGAAGACGTATGGATTTGCAAAAAAGCAAATGGACATCTGCAAGTCACCGGCATCGACGTACGAGGAAGAAAACAATATAAATATCACTCACATTGGAATGCATTACGCAACCACACAAAGTTTTACAGGCTTGTAAAATTTGGCAGCGTACTGCCGGATTTACGCAAAAAAATGGAGAAAGACCTTTCGCTGCCCGGTTTGCCGGTAGATAAGGTTTTGGCAACCGTTGTTAGCCTGATGCAGCGAACCAACATCCGGATTGGTAATTGCTCGTACGAGAAGATTTATGGATCGTATGGACTTACAACTTTTAAAGACAGGCATGTAAAAGTTAAAGGCACGCAAATCAAATTTTCTTTCAAAGGAAAGAAAGGCGTTTACCACGACATCAACATACAAAGCAAACGGCTTTCAAAAATTGTGAAGCAATGCCAGGACATTCCGGGAAGGGAACTGTTTCAATATATAGATGAACAGGGCGAACGGAAAATGATCGACTCCGGCATGGTAAACAACTATATAAAAGACATTTGTAACGATGATTTTACCGCCAAGGATTTTAGAACCTGGTCGGGTACCGTGCAGGCGCTGATTGCATTTAAACAAATGGGATTTACAGAAAAGCAGGCCGACCAAAAAAAAAATATCGTTGCTGCGCTCGACTTCGTAAGCAACCTGTTGGGGAATACCCGAACCGTGTGTAAGAAGTACTATGTGCATCCACTCATTATTTCCCTGTACGAAACAAACACCCTGGATAAATATTTAAATCAGTTAGAAAAAATTGAAGAAGACGATAACAAATCCGACCTTACGCAAGAAGAAAAGGTGCTGATGAAAATTCTAACTTCCAATTAAGCCACTATGAAAACTTTTGAATTAAACTTTAAATATAAAGGTGCCCTTATTGAGGGATCTGTATTGCCTGAGGAAAATTACGACGGCTGGACTTACGATGTTGTATTGAATGAAACCATTGAGTTCAGGTTGTATTGTGATGACAACGGCGAGTGGTCGTTGTTACGAGGCGACAATGGCATGAAGCCAAATGTGGAAGCAGATTTGCTGGAGCAAGTTATTTACAATATAGAGGAGTTAAAGCAAGGCGTTTAGGCGAGATTAACTTGTTTTGAAATCGCTGAATGCATTTTCTTTGATGGTGTTTCGGGCAATGTCAATCCCTTTTGAAAGGAGGCTTTCCGGATTATTTTGCATTAGTTTATCGGCACCATAATCTACCAGGTTGCGCATAACACGGTTTAGCGATTGTTCTGATAAAACCTCGGATGATTTTTTTGCGAAATAACCAACAGCAAAACCCACAACAGTTGTTATTAAAGTAGCCCGCACTGCAGGGTTTTCGCCAAGTTTGCTGAAGGTGTTTTTAATAATATTGGCTGGCTTCAAAGCTTCCTTTGCCAGCGCCATATCTTCTTTAATAACCAGCTGTTGTATAGTCTTTCGTTTTTCCAATTCCAGTATGGCTGCCTTCAACTCAACGCTGGTGCTAATTGATTTCATATACTGGTGTTTTTTAAAATTTTGCTGATGATCATGTTAGCGATAGGCGCCTTGAAAAATTTGTTTCGTCCGGCATATAAAACAAGCCCGGTGATTAAATAAAAACCAGTCAGTATTAAGAATCCTAAATAAGCTTTTCCTACCAGGTCTCCGATAAGAAGTGCGATTCCTATATTCAAAAGGAAGAACACCAATAAAAAGATTATTGCACGGGGTAACATTGTAAGTATGGTAGAAGCAACGTTGGATGTTTTATCAACTAATTTTAGTTTCAATAAATTCACACGTGTTTCTACATACTCCGTAGTATTACCTATTAACGATTCTACAACATTGCGCTGGTCGCTCATATACATGATTTAATAATCACCGGGAACTTGTTGTTACAAGTACAAAGTTTTAACTGACTGAGGTTGATTAAGACATTCCACTACCGGAATTGGAGCCCATATTACCGCCCGCCATGTTAGTTGATCCACCGCCCGCAAAACTTTCAGCTTTAGATTTTGCTTTGCCAAGTAAATCGGAAGCACCTTCTCTTGCCGACTCGTACTTGTCAGCAATATTGTCAACTAAATCGGAGAACTTTTCTTTCAGGCTACCTGCAATGTCTTTGCTGCCTTCAGAAAGTCTTCTGCGTGTTTCGTTGCCTTTATCAGGAGCAAATAAAACTCCTAAAATCGCACCTGCAGCAGCACCGGCTAAAACACCCAATAATACTTTTGATCCTGAACTCATAATAAATGGTTTTTAATGTTTATGAAATAGTTTATTTATAGTAAACGCTATCAGCGGAAAGTTTAAAAAAACAATGCCACCTGTTTAAGAGATTTACTCATTCAAAGGAGAATAATAAAACTACTAAACTTATAGCGATGGGGAATATTTTTCACATGCATTTTTCTTCAAACTGCATTTAAATTTTCAGGTTTTAACCATGGCATGGGTTTTTCAATATTTATTACAAAAAATTTCAAATTTTTTTTAGTCGTATCAATCTGCAGTAAAATTCAATTGTGCTGAACGCACAAAAATCACTACCATGAAAAGCTTTTATCATACCAGAAGTGCAGCATTGGTTGCTGTGCTTTTTTTTATGTCGTGCAATAATGCACCTGTCAACAACATGCATTCTGCATCGTTAGGTAGCTCCGGTAAAAAAGCTACTCCCCAACCAACTGATCTTAAATTTATGTACGATGTGTACGCTTTGGGTATATACAAAATACAGCTTGCTCAGGAAGCGCAAATACGAAGCACTTCGCCACAAACCATTGCGATAGCAAAAAGAGTAGTGGATGCACACAGCAATATAAACGCTACTATTGGCGAGATAACTTCACCTTTTAATCTGGCGTTTCGTGCCGACATAACGGAAGGCCAGAAACGAACATGGAAATCATTGGTGATGCAAAAAGGCTGGTTGTTTGATAAAGCATTTGCAACCGTAATAACCAATGAAGCACTGCACGAAAGACAACTTTTGCAAAACGAAGGGGGTGCATTAAACGATGAAAAATTGAAAATGATCGCTACGAAGTATGCCGGTTTTCTTGAAGACCAGGTGCAATTGATAAATGCGTTGATTCCGGTTATTGAAAAAAGAATTTCCGCATTACCACCGGCAAACAAAAAGATAAAAAAATAGGCATTGGTATGCTATACTATTTTACACATTAAGCCCTCCGCGTGACGCAAACAATTGGTATTATAGCAGGAATATTAACGGCCTGCTCTCTCCTGCCGCAGGTAATAAAAATAATTAGGGAAAAAAAAGCGGAAGATGTATCCATTGTTATGTTGGTAGTGCTTATGGCCGGGGTGGGTTTGTGGATATTCTATGGTTTTTTACGTGACGATCTTCCCATTATTGTTACCAATTGTTTTTCGCTGTTGCTAAACATTGTTACCCTTTACCTGCGGCTGAAGTATAAAAAATAAGCACTCGTTAAACTGTGGTATTTTCATGGAGAAAACTTCATTTATAAAAAATCTGCAATGAAAAAGCAAAAATCGTTTAGCAAAGTGTTTGATAAATTCTCCAACAAAGTAACCAAAGCCACGGGCTCACCAACCGCTTTCCTCGTGGCCTTACTGGTAATTGTTGTTTGGGGCGCTGTCGGTCCGATTTTTAAATTTTCCGATACATGGCAACTGGTTATTAATACAGGAACTACTATTGTCACTTTCCTGATGGTGTTCCTGATACAGCAGTCGCAGAACAAAGACACCATGGCATTACAATTGAAGTTGAATGAGCTGATCGCATCTAACCAGTACGCAAGCAACCGCCTGATAGACATTGAAGATTTGACGGAGAGAGAACTGGAAACGATCAAAAAATTTTACGTGAGTTTATCAAAAATGGCAAGCACCGACATAGATATTTTTGCAACCCATTCCATAGATGAAGCGCAAAATCAACACAACATTAAACTAACAGATACAACAGGCAAAAAACCTACAAGCAATAAAACAAAAACATCATGAAAAAAACGAATTTAACTTTGGGCATCATCTTGCTGGCAACCATGTTTACTATGTCGGGCTGCGAAGTGATCGGTGATATTTTTAAAGCCGGCATGTGGGTAGGAGTAATAATTGTAGTTGCCATTGTAGCTTTAATATTATGGCTGGTTGGTAAAGCACGTAAATAATACGAAAATTTGCTGGGGAACAATTTCCGCAATTGTTCTCAGTATGTTTTTTATTTCAAAATATTGCTCTTATCCCAATCGGTTAG
>JANPIA010000199.1:0-21507 GCA_031424735.1 Segetibacter sp. | reverse complement strand
TCATCAATAGACTGGTAACATTTGTTTATAAAGTCGTTGAACTCAACAAAATCGCGGGGGGGATAGCCGCAGATGCTCAGCTCGCTAAAAACAATAAGATCTGCCTTTTGCATTTTAGCCTCTTCAACCGCGTTAATAATTTTTTGCGTGTTGCTTTCAAAATTTCCGATGTGATAATTTTGCTGGGCGAGTATTATTTTCATAAGGCAAATTTCACAATTAAGATTGATTTAAATTACAAAGTTGCACCCTTGATGTAATTTGCTTTCAAAGTTTTTGAATGAAAGAATTATTCCCCGTTTTATTTGTAGCGTTATTTGTAACCGGGTGCAACAGTAAAAAAGTGCCGGATGTTTCAAAGGTGAATGTAGTTGTACAGCTTAACCGGTTTGAGAATGATTTTTTTGCAATGGATACAATTAATGTAGGTGTATCGTTAGAAAAGCTGCATCAAAAATATCCCAGTTTTTTACAGGATTTTATATTCAACATACTGGCGCTTCCCCCCCAGCCAGATAGTACCCCTGCAGTGGAAGCAGGTGTGCGCTCGTTCATAAATTCGTACAGGGATTTAAAGGATACTGCCGATAAAGTTTTTGCCAATATGGGGGAGATTGAAAAAGAAATTGTTGGCGGTTTACGTTACGTTAAACATTATTTTCCCGCATATAAATTGCCTTCGGAAATCGTTACGTTTATTGGGCCGGTTAATAGTTATGGAAACATCATAACACCCGAGGCTTTGGGAATAGGTTTACAATTATACCTTGGTAAAAATTTTTCGTTGTACCAGTCAGAAGCCGGGCAATCGTTATACCCGGCTTTTGTATCAAGGCGATTCGATCGGGCATATATACAGGTAAATTGTATGAAGACGATCATTGATGATATGTACCCCAACGCCAGTGCTGGCAAGCCTTTGGTGGAACAAATGATTGAAGCAGGTAAACGCTTATATCTCCTCGATCATTTATTACCATCAACCGCCGACACGTTAAAAACCGGGTACACACAAAACCAGTTAAAAGGCAGTTACGAAAATGAAGCGACGATATGGGGTTTCTTTTTACAGAACGATCTTCTATTTAATAGTGATCCTGCCATTACAAAAGATTTTATGAACGATGGACCGAAAACACCAGTGCTGGGTGAGGCCTCCCCGGGATTTATCGGTCAGTTTGTGGGATGGCAAATTGTAAAAAAATGGATAGATAAAAATGAAAAGGTTTCGCCTGACGAATTGATGAAAACACCTGCAAAAAAAATATTTGATGAAGCGAAGTATAAGCCTAAATAAAATATTATACAATAAAAAAACAGGAGGAAAAGAGTAACAGATCAATTCATTTTAAAGGGAACGATCATTTCAAACGCGGGGATATTATCTTCGAATGTTTGCTTGTTGTTTTGGTTTTCCATGGTATACCTTCCATGCATTTTACCCATCTCTGTACGAAGGTTACAGCCACTCACATATTGAAAATTTTCACCGGGCAATAACACAGGCTGTTGCCCAACAACTCCTTCTCCTTCTACTTCTTTGTACTCACCATTGCTGTCAAAAATAAACCAGTGCCTGCGAAGCAACTGTACGGTAAATGCGTTGTGATTTTCGATAGTGATACGATAGGCAAACATAAATTCATTGTTGCCCGGGTTGCTATAATCCGATTGATAGAAAGTCTCTATACTTATCTGAACACCGTCTGAAATTTTGGAAATCATAATTCAACATTTAATGAAGAAACAGTTTTGTAAAACTTTTCAACCTCCTCTTCTAAAACGAAGATCGTAACGTTTAATTTCACTTACCCTAAAATTACGATAATGCCTCTTGTAAACGGCAAAACTATTTTAATTTTCGTACTGCCTGGTTTCTGCCCGACAACCACAAAGCTGGGCAATCGCCGGAGATTGAGCGTACTAGAACTTTAATTTTTACCCTTTTGCGTAGTTCTGGTTACCTTTTGGTGGAGTTTCTATAACCATTCTTAATTAGCCACATTAATACTTTTTCTCTTTGATCCCCTTGTATAATGATCACCCTATCTTTAACAGAACCACCCGTTCCGCAAAAATTCTTCAGGCTTTTACCCAGTATTTCTAGGTCATCATTCGTGCCCCTAAAACCCTCTATTAGTGTTACTGCTTTACCCGCCCTTTGTTTAGTATCCAATCGAATTTTCAGTTTTTGTTTTGACGGCTCTATAGTTTGCTCTTGTTCCGCTTCTTCATGTTCGTATTTAAAACCAGGATCGGTGCTGAAAACGAAACCGTTGCTATCTGCTTTATTTTTCCTGCTCATAGTTAATCCATTTGAAAGAAATTGATTTTGAAAGTAATACTAAGCCAGCACAGCTTTCAAACTTAAATCCAAACTTTTAGCCTGGTGAATAAGCGCTCCCACACTAATAAAATCAACCCCGGTTGCGGCATATTCCTGCAAATTATCCAGGTTGATACCACCACTCGCTTCGGTTTCGAACTGCTTATCAATAATGAGCATTGCTTCATTAATTAGTTGCGGCGTAAAGTTATCAAGCATGATACGAAATACCTTTCCCTTACCGACTGTGACAACTTTGATTACATCTTCAAGCGTTCTGGTTTCCACCTCAATTTGTAAACCTGGTTTTTTTGTTTCAACATATTGCCATGCTTTTTCTATGGTCTTTTCAATACCTCCTGCATAATCAATATGGTTATCCTTAAGCATTATCATATCGTACAAAGCAAAACGATGATTAATTCCTCCACCAATTCTTACCGCTTCTTTTTCGAGCAGGCGAAAATTTGGTGTTGTTTTGCGTGTGTCTAATATCCGGGTATGAAAGCCAGCCAGTTTTTCGGAATATTGTTTGGTGAGGGTTGTTATGCCGCTCATGCGTTGCATACAGTTAAGCACAAGCCTTTCGCATTTCAATATAGTATGTATGGAAGCTTCTACTTCAAACGCTTTTTCGCCGTAGCTCATTTTATCGCCATCTTGTTTGCAGGCGTTGAAAACAGAAGCGGGTTCAACCAGGTGAAATATATTGCGGGCAACCTCTAATCCAGCCAGGTAACCATCTTGCTTGATTTTCAAAACCGCTTTTCCTGCTTTGCCCTCAGGAATACAACAGAGGGTTGAATGATCACCATCACCAACATCTTCCTGCAAAGCTGACCACACCAATTGGTGCAATTGTTCACTGTACATCATCACGCAAAACTAAAGTTTTTTAATGCTGGGTAGGTACGCATGATAAGGATAGTAATCCGTTTTTAAAACGACAAACAAGTTCACCTTACTCACAGATATCCTTTCTAAACCGTTTGCTTATCAACAAAAAAACCCTGTAAAACAGGGCTTAAAATAGTATTAAACTTACGCGTTTAGTTTATCCTGACCGTAATAATTTGCTGTTTGTCATCTTTGCTCTTTAACAAAAGAGTAAGGTTGTAACCTTTACTGTCATTCAGGAGCTTGCCGGTTATGTACATGGTACCGCCCATTTCCCGTTGAGAAGCAAGTTCAAAACCATTGATATTATTATCTGCAAAAAACGACTTCAATGCAATGCCAGCCTGGTTTTTACCAATGCTTTTTATTTCATCTTTTTCCGGAAATTTTATATCCAGTATTTTGTCGAAATAAGTGGAGACCTCCATTGCATCAGCGCTTTTTAATGCCTTAACAATACTGCCTGCATCATTTTGCTGAACAAACGACATAGAGGTAAACGCGATAATTATAGATAGTAGGATTGTTTTCATGACCTTTTTATTGGACGTGGTTGTTCTTGCTAAAAATATGCCAAACATTCCACATTGTAAACAACGCCTATAGCCGCTGCGATATTTCAAATCCTTCAAAAACAGTAGCTTTAGCGCATGGAAAGTAAAAAAACAATTTTAGTAATTATGGATGGCTGGGGGCTGGGAAAAGTGCCTTCGAGCGACGCGGTTAAAAATGCAAAAACTCCCTTTGTAAGTTCATTATACCATCAATATCCGAATACTACCCTTGTAACCTGCGGCGAGGCAGTGGGCCTGCCCGAAGGCCAAATGGGAAATAGCGAAGTGGGACACCTGAACCTTGGAGCAGGCAGGGTTGTTTACCAGGAATTGCAACGCATTAATGTTGCTATACGGGATGGTTCTTTTTTTGAAAATCCTGCACTACTTCAAAGTATTCAATACGCTAAGGATAATGGTAAGCCACTGCATTTATTAGGTTTAGTAAGCGATGGGGGTGTTCACAGCCATATAAACCATTTAAAAGCGATAACCGCTTTGTGTGCAGCACAAGGCTTAACAGAAGTTTATATCCACGCCTTTACCGATGGGCGTGATACTGACCCTAAAAGTGGACTGGGTTTTATGAAAGAGCTGGAAGACCATCTTTTGGCTTCTACCGGAAACATAGCAAGTGTAAGCGGCAGGTATTATTCAATGGATAGAGATAAAAGGTGGGAACGTGTAAAGTTATCATACGATTGTTTTGTTAAAGGCGAGGGTGCTATTGCAACGGACGCTGTTAAAGCAATTGAGTTATCGTATGCGAACGGTATAACCGATGAGTTCATAAAACCAATTGTTATAGTTAACGATAATCAAAAACCTTTAGCTACCATAAAGGAGGGCGATGCAGTTATTTGCTTCAATTTTAGAACCGACAGGTGCCGCGAAATATCGGTTGTATTAAGCCAGCAGGATATGCCTGATTTTGAGATGCACAAACTTGCTCTACACTATACCACGATGGCTGAATACGACCAAAGCTATCAACACGTGAACATTGTTTTTGATACAGACAATCTTACCAATACCCTGGGCGAGGTATTGGCAGGCAACAACAAAAGCCAGATAAGGATTGCGGAGACAGAAAAATATCCCCACGTTACCTTCTTTTTTAACGGAGGGCGGGAAATACCGTTTAAAGGTGAAACCCGTATCATGGTACCATCGCCCAAAGTTGCCACTTATGACTTACAACCCGAAATGAGCGCTCTTGAAGTGACGGATGCTATTGTGCCGGAAATAGAAAAGCAAAACCCGGATTTTATTTGCCTGAACTATGCAAATGCTGATATGGTGGGTCATACCGGTTTTTTTGATGCAGCGGTAAAAGCAGTTGAAACGGTAGACAGATGTGTTGAGCGGGTAGTAACGGCTGGATTGAATAATGGCTACGCGATTTTTCTTACCGCCGATCATGGCAACGCGGATTACATGAAGAATGAAGATGGTACACCCAACACACAACACACACTAAACCTTGTGCCTTTATTCGTAATAGATAAGGAATGGAAGGGTACTGTTCAACCAGGCAAACTTGGCGACATTGCGCCTACTATTTTACACATGATGCATCTTCCCATTCCCAAAGAAATGACAGGTAATATTCTTATCACTCCATAAAACACATCTATGCGGATATTCAGAAAAATCCTTTTGGTACTGCTGTTTGCGCTTATCGTTATCCAGTTTTTTCGTCCCGATAAAAATGTATCGGCTAATCAACATCCCAACGCGATTGAAAAACATTATACCGTGCCGGATAATGTAAATACTATTCTTGTTAAAGCGTGTAACGACTGCCATTCAAACAACACCAAATACCCATGGTACTTTAACGTACAGCCGGTAGCCTGGTGGTTGAACGATCATGTAGTAGATGGAAAACATGATCTTAATTTCGATGAGTTCGCTACCTATAGTTTGCGCAAACAATACAAACGTATGGACGATGTAATTGAACTTGTAAAAGAAAACGAGATGCCCCTTGAATCGTACACATGGCTGCATAATGATGCAAAGCTTACGGCTACTGAAAAAGAGGCGATCGTTCAATGGGCTAATACTATCAGAGATACCATGCAGGCTCGTTATCCTATAGATAGTCTTGTAAAGAAAAAGTGATTTCATCTCCAGTATGTTTTAAAAGTTCACGAGTTCGCTTGTTTAAGGCTCGGGTTTGTTTTCCAGGTTGCAAGCTTATCAAACACAGTAGTTTAATCACTTAAGAGTAGTCGGAAAAAAGCCGTAAATCTGCAAGCTTTTAAACAAGAGAACCTCTTTAATTGTTGAACTTGTAAACTTGGGAACCAAAATCCGGTAAATCGTAACCTGAAACCTACAGCTTGAAAAAGTATGATTACATCATCAGCGGCTCGGGTGCTGCAGGGCTTAGTTTGCTGATGCGGATGATTGTGCATCCATACTTTGGCGATAAGCAAATACTTGTGGTTGACAAGGTTTCAAAAACAACCAACGACCGGACCTGGTGTTTTTGGGAAAATGAACCTGGATTGTTTCAACCCATCGTTTATCACCACTGGGAGCGTGTTCATTTTTATTCCGATCATTTTTCCTCTCTACTTCATCTTGCACCCTATCATTATAAAATGATAAGAGGGATAGACTTTTATAACTATGTAATCAGCGAAGCGAAAAAACATACCAACATAACCTTTGCACATGGAAATGTGGAAGGCGTAGGTAATGAAAACGACTATGCGTTTATTGTAATGGATGGTATTAAGTTCGTAGGCAGCTATATTTTTAACAGCATCCAGTTTGAACCGCTACAAGCCCCTGCCGGCAAGTATTACCTGTTGCAGCATTTTAAAGGTTGGATGATCGAAACTGTACAGCCATTTTTTAACCAGGGCCAGGCTACGCTAATGGATTTCAGGGTGAGCCAGCAACATGGTACAACGTTTGGCTATGTGTTACCTGTTTCTCCAACTGCCGCTTTGGTTGAATATACTTTGTTCACCAGGCAATTGCTGCAACAACATGAATACAATGAGGGTTTGAAAAATTATATTTCACAACAAATATTGCTGAACGATTATACTGTAACAAGCGAAGAGTTTGGCGTAATACCCATGACCAATATGAAGTTTTCAAAAGGGGAGGGACGCGTTTTAAACATTGGAACCGCCGGTGGACAAACCAAGGCGAGCAGCGGTTATACTTTTCAATTTATACAAAAACAAACGCAGGCAATTGTCGATTCAATCCTTAAAGACGGGCTACCAACCCATCAAAAAGTTTCGCCTTCCCGCTTCCATTTTTACGATAGTACGTTGTTGAATATTTTATACAACAACAAACTTCCCGGCGATAAAATATTCTCCGATCTTTTTAGCAAAAGCGCGGTTCAGCACCTGTTTCGGTTTTTAGATAACGAATCAACATTAGCAGAAGAATTAAGGATTGTATGGACCTTGCCAACCTTTCCTTTTTTGCGTGCAGCATTACAAGAAATAGTTAGTTGAAGTTAATCGCCTTTGGTATTTTTATTGTGTTACACGTGAACTTTTCCAATATGAAATTGTTTCAAATTTTGCCTGATAAGAAATTCAAAAACCATCAACCATGAAAACTATATTTTTTTCGTTGCTTACTCTTGCAATGTCTGCTTCGTGCAACAACGATTCATCAACCAAAGCTGCCAGCGATACCGCAGATACAGTAATCAAAATCAGGGAAGATGTGGTTACCTATCAATCAGACTCGGCAAACCTAAAAAGTTATGTAGTGTACGATGAAAATAAAGAAGGTAAACGACCCGCTGTTTTGGTTATACATGAGTGGTGGGGATTGAATGATTATGTAAAAAGCCGGGCAAAACAATTGGCCGAAATGGGTTACATAGCGATGGCTGTGGACATGTACGGCGATGATAAAAAGGGGAACACCCCACAAGAGGCTCAGGTATTGGCAACGCCGTTTTACCAAAACCCTCAATTAACTAAAACCCGCATTGATGCTGCTTTAAATAAGCTGGGTGAGTATGCGCAAACCGACACGGCAAATATTGCTGCTATTGGTTATTGCTTCGGGGGATATGTTGTTTTAAATGCCGCAAAACTTGGTGCACGCTTTAACGGGGTGGTAAGTTTTCATGGCGGTTTAAGTGGAGCGCCGGTGAACAAATATTTGTTGACATCCAAGATTTTAGTTTGCCATGGTGAGGCAGATAACTTTGTGCCAAAGGCTGAAGTAGACGCGTTTAAAAAATCGATGGACTCAGTGAATGCAGATTATACTTTTAAATCGTATGCGGATGCTACCCATGCATTCACTAACCCGCAAGCCACCGAATGGGGCAAAAAGTTCAACATGCCTATTTCGTACAATGCCGCTGCCGATACAACATCCTGGAACGATATGAAAACTTTTTTTGGAAGAATATTTAATAAGTAGAGGATTTTTTTGAGGACGCAACTAATAAGAATTTCGCTTTAACCCTTACATTCCGTTTTCAAAAAATTTGATGGCTGGAGGATGATAGACATCATTTCTACAGAACAACAAATTTACTACACGCCCGGTTGCAGTTCGTTACCCGAAAGCGAGAAATATAGATTTTGCAGTTGATGCAGGTACTTGATTTTTTCAACCGGAACACTTTTTAAATCTTCTTCTATACCCCAAAAAAACGAACCTTCATCGTGCCCGATATACAGCGTTTTTTTGTCGCCAACAGAATTCACAAACTCTATAAAATAATCAGACTTGGTGCCCGCCTTAAATCCAAACTGAAGTAGTATTTCAACAGTTAGATCGATAGGTTTGTAGGCAATAAATTCTGCATCGGTGTTGGTAATAAGGTATTCTGCTATCACATCTATTTCGGCGCCGGTTTTAATTTGCCAGGTATAATAGGTATCCTCGGTGTTAGAGGTTTCGCTTAGCATGGCAATCCAGTTACCCATTCTAAGCTCATTGCTTTTTAACATAGTGCTACTAAAGTAAATAACTCTTTGCTGCTTCATAAAAAAATAACTACCCCACAACATTTTTTTAACAACAAACTGTGCTGACTGATTTTTTTCTTTCTATTTGAACCTGCCGGAATTTTCTACAAGATCAAAAAAGCGTATCATAAATAAATGTTTGATTTTACTGCCTGGCCTTATCTATTTCATTGAGCAATATAATTTTTTCCGTTAGAAAGCGTTTGAGGCAAAACTCCTATCTGTTATATATGAACCATCACAAAGAAGAGTATACAGGTCACTCAATCGGTCTCAATATCCTGATTCTTGTTATCGGCAGCATCGTTCTTTCAGCAACGGCTATCAGACAAAAGTATATCCAAATGACAAGCAAGCTTTAGTGCTTTTGTTTACCCACTAAGGTTGAATTTTTACATTGGCCTAAGTGAAACCCATCCCGCACACATAGGCAAACTTTCGTTTTAAACATTTTGATTTGTTTATGATTTAAGTGATTTAAGCAGCCATCATTTTAATTATATTCATCAATGAAAACACAGTTGTTTTCATCAATACCAATACAAACATTTGCTGCTTATGCTAACCTTATTGCGAAAATCTATTTTCATTTCATTATTCGCTTTTGGCTTTTCTTCATCACTATTTTCACAATCATTTACCGGCAACATAAAAGGAAGGCTGGTGGATTCTGCTGGTAAGAAGCCGCTATCGCTGGCTACCATTACCGTTTTTAAAGCTTTGGATACTGCCTTAATTACCTACAGGCTAAGCGACGAGGATGGCAATTTTAAAATTCCTTTTTTGCCATTAGATGTTACCTGCCGGGTGCTCATTTCTTTTTCTGGATACCGTGTTTACCGGAAAGAGTTTGAACTAAATAAACAAAATTCGCAATTAGATTTTGGCGTAATAACGCTCGGCAACAGTGCTCAACTTTTGGATGAAGTATTTGTACAAGCAGAGCGACCGCCGGTGAGTATCAGAAAAGATACGATTGAATTTAATGCCAGTGCATTTAAAAGTTTGCCCAGTGCATTGCTGGAAGATCTGTTGAAGAAGTTGCCGGGTATTGACATTGATACAGATGGAAAAATAATGGTTAAGGGCAAGCAGGTAAACCGGCTATTGGTTGATGGAAAAGAGTTTTTTGGAGGCGACCCAAAAATTGCCACCAAAAATTTACCGGCCAACATGGTGGATAAAGTACAGGTAATGGACGATAAGGAACAGATAGATAAGAACCCGGATATTTCACCAGCCGATGTTGGACAGATCATCAACATCAAATTAAAAAAAGCGATAAAGCAGGGTTGGTTTGGTAAAGCATATGCCGGCGTTGGTACAAACAGCAGGAACGAAACCGGTGCAATTATTAACGTATTCAGAGACACAACCCAAATAAGCGTTCTTGGGTATAGCAATAATATTAATAAGTCGGGTTTTGGTATAACCGACCTACAAAAGATCGGGGGCTTTGACAGGAGCGGTGTAAATTCCATGGGTGTTTACAGCGATGGCGGCATTTCATTAAACGGTAGTTCCTTTGGCGGAACCGGCCAGGGCATTCAACTCTCAAGTGGCGGAGGCTTCAATTTTAACCACCAGTTTAAAAAGAAAGTTACCCTTAACCTGCAATATTTTTACGGGCAGGTCAACAGCAATTTTGAGTCGGTCACCAATCGCCAGCGTTTTTTATCGGACACTATCCAGGTGGTTCGTAGCAAGGGCCTAAATAAAAACGAAAACAACAATCATCGTATTGGCGCTACACTCACCTGGAAAATTGATTCGTTAACCACCCTTACTTTTCGGCCGGGGTTAACATTACTTAAAAATACCGGTGATCGAAATTCATCAACCTTCATATCCGATAATTTTAAAGGGAGTTTGAATGATGAAGATAACCGCCAGCGCATAAACGGTAATGGCAATATGTACAACCATAATTTATTCATCAATAAATTATTCAAAAAGAAGGGCAGGGTGCTTACAATAAACAACAACGTATCGGTTAACGAAAATTTAAACGATCAATATTACGATCTGGTGAATACATTTTACATTAACCCGGCTACCATTGTATCCAATCAACTCAGGCAGCGCGAAACAGGTGACCTTAACAGCTCGCTGAATATATCGTGGAGTGAACCGCTTTCAAAAACAGCCAGTTTGAGGGTAGCGCATAACGCAGAATTCATTAAAGAAAATAATTCGCTAAAGCCTTTTAACCGCAACAATAATTCGGGCAAGTACCTGGATATTATAGATAGTTTAAATACTGCCTTAGAAAGAAACCTTTGGCGCAACACCACCACTGCAGGTATTACATGGCGCAAAAAGAAATTGAATATAAATGCTTCGTTCAATGTTCAGGCGCTTTCGTACCGCAATACGTATTTAAAAGCGCCGAAGGTGGTAAGCAGCTTTACCTTTGTTTACCCTTCTGTTAGCATTGACTATAATGGAATGCGGTTAAGTTATTCTGAAAACATTCGTCCGCCTTCACCGTACGATTTGCAGCCCGTTCCCGATAATACCAATCGCCAGTTTATTCAATTTGGTAATCCTGACCTGCAACCAGTTTACTCCCGAAATCTATCTTTCAACATTTATAAGTTTAAGCCCAACGGAAGTTCATTTTCGTTTTATTTAAATGGAAGCGCAACAAACAATTCGGTTATGCGCCTCACAACAGTTGATAAGCAGGGTATCCAAACATCGAAGCCAGTGAATGTGAGTGGGCTGAAAAATGGATACGTAAACTTATCGTACACCAGGCAATTTAAATTTAGCAGTAACTGGAAACTATCGCTGCGACCTACCGTTGGTGGCGGATACAATGAAAGCGTGCTATCGTTTAACGGCAATACCAGCGATGCCAATAGTGTAAACTTATATAACTCGCTGAACGCAGGTTTTAATTATAAAGATGTAATTGAATTGAACCAGCGTTATTCGTTGAGTTTGAACAAAAGCTGGTACAGTAATAAGGGTTATTATAAAAACCTCCGAACAATTACCCATTCTGCTGAGTCAGAAATAATAGTGAGGTTGCCAAAGCATTTTGTTTGGGAAACAACTATCAATTACACCTATAACCCGCAGGTAGCGGCAGGTATTAAAAAATCGTTTGTAAGATGGAATGGAGCGATCAACTATTTGTTTTTGAAAGAAGACAAAGGACAATTAAAGCTCTCCGTGTTCGACCTGTTAAACCAAAACATAAGTGTGTTTAGGTACACAACTGAAAACTCTATTTTCGACTCGCAAACCAGCACTTTGCAGCGATACTTTATGCTCAGCTTCATTTACAACATCCGAACTTTTAAACCAGCAAAAGTGGGCGGAAAAGACAAGTCGTTCTTTTTGTTTTGATTTGGGTGGGGAAGGAAAGTGGCCTCGCCAGGAATCGAACCTGGATCTGGAGCTTCGGAAACTCTTATACTATCCATTGTACTACAAGGCCTGATATGAAGAACTTTTGTAAGTCGGCAAAAGTAAGGAGTTGTTTTAAAACCAGCATAAGAAAGATGATGAATGATTTGCCGTTGCAGCGAGCGTGGCAACAATGCTACATTAAAGACATAATGCCGGCTAACAAAATCACTTTTACTTTGCAAAGGCGCCTATGTTACTGCCGAATATTCTTACAGCGATGGCTAATAATATAACGCCAAAAAACTTTCTGACTGCTATAAGCCCTGCTTCGCCCAATGCCCTCTCTATCCACTTTAGCGATTTGAGAACGATGTACACCATCAAGAGGTTTACCAGAATGCCAAGTAGAATATTTACTTCGTCGAAGTTGGCACGGAGAGACATGACCGTAGTAAGGGTGCCCGAACCTGCAATTACCGGGAACGCAATAGGCACAACGGTTCCGGCTTTCGCATCCTTATCGTTTTTAAAAATTTCATGACCCAGTACCATCTCCAGCCCGAGTAGAAAGATGACGATGGAACCACCCACCGCAAACGAACTTATGTTAACACCGAGCAACGCTAAAAACGGTTTGCCCACAAATAAAAAGCCCACCATAAACATACCCGATATAATGGTTGCCCTGAACTCGCGAATCCCACCCATTTTTGCTTTCAGCGAAATAAATAGCGGGATGGAACCGATGGCATCGATTACCGCAAATAACGTAAAGCTTACGGTGAGGAATTGTTGCAAATCGAATTTCATAAGCAGTTGCTTTTAGAGCCAAAAGTAAAACATCCCTTTTGTGGGGGATGTTTTACAATAGTAATTTAGGAAGATTATTTCGGCAGGAGATCGCAAAACCAGAAGCCCATTGAAGAAGGTTGTTGCGGCTTGTTGGTAAAACACTTGTCTTTATCGTTTACAGGTGCTTTATACTCGCGAAAAACTTTTTCTCCGGTTTGAAAGGTGACAGAACTTTTAAACATCGGTCCGTCGAAAACAAAGGTGTGAAACTCGCCGTTCTCTCCGCAGGGGTCTATGTTTTTAGGAAGGTCTTTCAAAAAATCTTTATCAATAATGCGACCGGCAAAACTTTCGTCCAACAGTTCTGCTTTTACACAAACAACAATTGTTTTAAAACCGAGGTCGAGAAACTCATGCATCAGTTCTGTGGTATCTCTTTTCCATATTGGAAATACGGTGGTCATGTTCACCTTTGACAGTTGAGTTTCGCGGTACACTTTCAAGTCTTCTAAAAAGATATCGCCAAATATGCTGTGGGTGAAACCTTCCTGTTGCAACTGCTGCATGGTTTGCATCATGTGCTCTTCGTATACAAGCATAGAAGGCTGATCGGGCAGTACCAGTTTTTGTAATGGAATACCGATGGCTGCTGCCTGTTGTTCAAGCAACTCTTCTCTAACACCATGCATGGATATGCGGCGGTATTGACTGTTCACGTTCGTCAAAAGTTTTTCTATTGAATAACTTTTATCGTGCATGGTGTAATACAATGCAAGTGAACTATCCTTACCACCGCTCCAGTTAAAAAAAGATTTATACGCCATAAAAGATTACCAGTTAAACGTAATACCACCATTTAATAAAAACGGAATAGAGTTGTAGCCGCGAACATCAAAGAATTTTTTATTGGTGATGTTTTGTGCGTCGGCAAAAAACTTGAAATGCTCTTTCATTTTATATTCAGCATAAGCACCTAATAAAAAGTAGCTGTCTAATAACAGGTCGTTCTTTTTATAACCACCCACATCATAACGCTTGCCTACAAATTTGCCCATGGCGCTTACATACAATCCATTATCAAACTGATAGGCAGCAATTACATTCAGGTTGTGCTGTGGTCTTCTTAACAAATGGTCGTAGGTAGTGTCTTTAAAAGTTACCCTGCTCTGCGATTTTTCGTTGGGGTTTATGTACGTGTAATTAGCAGTGATGGAAAAGTTTTTGCAAGGGGTTACTTTAGCTTCCAATTCAATACCGTTTACGGTTTGCTTAATAAAGTTGTAGTATTTGAAATTGACATTATCGAAATCAATTCCATCTTTTATATCGCGGTGAAAATAGACTGTACGGATAGTTACTTTCTTAAATTGTTCCTGCAAGCCAATTTCATAATTTTTTGAACGCTCGGGTTTCAACTCTCTTGTGCCATAAGCTGAATACAATTGGTATAAAGTAGGCGCTTTAAAACCGGTAGCTACACTCCCAAAAATTCGGAAGTGCTCATTAAAATTATACGAAGGGTTGAAGGTAAATGTTTGATTGCTGCCATAACGTGAATGCACATTCAGCCTGCCGCCCAATTCAATATTTAATTTATCATTGGTACTGTGAAAGAATAGGGAAGAATACAAAGAAGCCTGGCTTTGCGAGGTGTCTTTAAACGCTGAGGTAAACGGACCGAATGAACTCAACGATGCATACCTGCTGTGCATGCTGTTGAAGCGATAATCTGCGCCCTGCAACAGGTTAAAGTTCTTGCTCAAAGTAATGTTGCTGTACAATTCTACAAACTGCCCTTTACCAGAATAATCATCGGTTGAAAACTTAGTGAACGACGGTTTATCAAGACTATCGTTGTAATAGTTTCTTTTGTTTTCGGTGTATTGGTAATTACCGGTAACACTAACACTGTTTTTACGGAAAGTAAAGCCAGCGCCAGCTATCAGGCTTTTGTTTTTTACCAGGTAATCTTTCTCATCGGTAAACAAGCCTGCATCTAAATCGGTTTTATAATGGCTGCTTTGTATAAAAGTCCGGATGCTGAGATCGTTTGATAGCTGGTATTGTAAAGATGCGCTTGCCACATCGCTGTTGTATCCATCGCTATCAAAACCTTTGGCGCCTGTGCTGTCGTATGCTGAGGAGAAACCTTTTGAAATAAGCTTGCCATAACGTGCGGCGTAGCTAAGCTTCTCTACCTTTCCGTACAGTTGTACATTGCCCCTGAAAGTTCCGTAGCTGCCTCCTGCTGCCGTTGCCTTTACATTAAATGGTTTGGTGATGTCTTTCTTTACAGTAATAATGTTGATGACACCTGCAACTGCATCGGAACCGTACAATGTTGATTGCGCACCCCGCGCTATTTCCACACGCTCCACATCGTTTAGTGAAAACAGGTTCAAATCAAAGTCGTTGGTGATAAACGTAGCATCGTTTACCGGAATCCCATCAACTAAAATTAATGTGCGTCCTGATGCCGCACCCCGCATGTAAACGGTTTGATTGGTTCCCAAATTATTCAACGCACCATTAATGGTAATGCCCGCCTGCTCATTTAATATTTGTGCTAACGTGCGACCGGCACTCCTTGCAATTTGCTCTTTAGTAATTACGCTGATGACCTTGCCGGTAGAAGTTTGTTTTTGCGCAAATTTGTTTGCCGTAACAATTACGTCGTCTAAAATTTTTGCGGTGTCGCTGGTCTGTGCCTTTGCTCCCAGTGAAGTTGCGAGAAGTGTTGTAAATAGAAGAAGGTTCCTTTTCATAAAAGAAGTTTTTTCTTGTATGAACTTTTGGGAAGGAATAAAAGAAATGAATAGTCTACTGCAGACAGACAATTACATCCCTTGCTTTTCGCCCGAAAGCCCGATGATAAAATAGTTTAATTTGGCAGGTCTTCTGGCTCGTTTTCTACTGAATACCTTCCCATCCGGTTTAACGAACAGTGGTATGAAGATCCAGCAGTTGTGAAGGTGAAAGGTGAATAGTGAAAGTGTTTTCACTATTGAGCATCGACCACTCACTAAAACTTACAGCTACGGGGATAGCGCCGGAATTACACCGGCTTCCCTTTTAATCCCGTTTGTTAAGCGGGAACCAAATCCGGTGCAAATGTATAGGGAGGATTGAGAAAGAAAAATTTTGTTTTGGTTGATACAGGTAGGCGTGCCGTAATTGAACATGGTTGCTGACTTGCCTTTCGTTCAGCGGCAAACCTTATAGGAGCAAACTTTTAGGCATTTTAGTTATTGTTGATCGGGCTAATTGTTCACTCAACACGTTCAGCACAGAACTTAAAACCGGTTACTCACACATTGTTGTAAATTGAAAATAAAACTTCATGAAAAGAAGTTTTTTACTCTTCTGTCTTTGTTTAAACCTGGCTTTGTCGGCACAGACCAATACCAATATTATTTTGTTCGACCTGTCCATAACCGCTAAGGGTGTAGAATTATTCAACCCTATAAATATTACTCCACACAAAGGTTACGACAACCAACCATGCTTCTATAAAACAAGTATTTATTATTCTTCGGAGGTTGATAGTGGCGTAATGGACATCAAAAGATACGACCTGATTAAAAAGACAACCACCACGGTGACACATACCGAAGACAATGAATTTTCACCAACAATAACACCCGATGGAAAATTTTTCTCCTGCATACTCCAGCGGAAGAATGGTAAACAGGATTTGGTAAAATATCCAATAAGCGGCGGTGAACCTTCGTTAATTATCGACAATCTGAAAGTCGGTTACCATGCATGGGTGGATATCAACAACCTGCTGCTTTTTGTGCTTGAAGATGACAAAACAAATAGGCTGCATTATGTCGATTTATTAGCCGGGCACAACGAAATAATTCCTGCGGATACAATTGGGAGGGCACTGCAAAAAATACCAGGGCAACATGCACTTAGTTTCATAAATAAAACGCCCAAGGGCTGGATGATCAACCGGCTTGATGCCGCTTCAAAAAAAATAACTACTACAGCCGCCGCATTACCCAACAGTGAATATCATGTATGGACACGCAATGGTTTGTTGCTGATGAGTGATGGCAAAGAATTTTACTACAAAAAGCCAGGCAGAACGGGTGATTGGAATAAAATACATAGGAGGAATGAAATTCCAATGGGCAAAATATCACGCCTTGCCATCAACCAGCAAAATACCAAACTTGCTGTTGTGGTTGCAGAATGATGCCAACAACTTACGCAGTTGCCATTGCTTTTCTTTCACCAATTTGTTGCCTCCACATGGCGTAGTATAATCCTTTCTCTTCAATCAATTCAAAGTGGCTTCCTGTTTCAACCACCTTACCTTTTTCAAGTACATAAATTCTGTCGGCATGCATAATGGTGCTGAGGCGATGCGCTATCAAAACCGTTATTTGTTCCCTCTCCGAAAGAATGTTTTTTATGGTGCCGGTAATCTCCTCTTCGGTAATGCTATCCAGGGAGGATGTAGCTTCATCAAAAATTAACAAATGAGGTTTGCGCAACAATGCTCGGGCAATTGACAAACGCTGTTTTTCTCCGCCGCTAAGTTTTAAACCACCTTCGCCTATCAGGGTTTCCAACCCCTTCTCAGCACGTGATAGCAAATAGTTACAACTTGCTTTTTCAAGCACATCAAGTAGCTCCGCTTCGCTGGCATGGGGGTTCACAAATAACAAATTTTCTTTTATGGTGCCAGCAAACAATTGTGTATCCTGGGTAACAAACCCAATTTGGTTTCTTAGTTCATCAAAATCAATAATGCCACTCCCTTGCCCATTGTATTCAATATCGCCTTCCTGGGGTCGATATAGTCCAACAAGCAATTTTACCAATGTGCTTTTGCCGGCACCCGAAGGCCCTACAAAGGCAATTGTCTCGCCTTTCTTCACGTCAAAGCTAATTCCGTCCAATGCTTTATACTGGGCGGTCTGGTGTTTAAACGACACATTCTTAAACTCCAGTTCTTCTATCATACCTACGGCTGTAGGATGGTCCGGCTTGGGTTCCACCTTCTTTTCCATTACGCGATGAAAATTATTCAACGAAGCTTCTGCTTCGCGATAGCTCATTATAATACTGCCGATCTCCTGCAAAGGACCAAATATGAAAAAGCTGTAAAACTGCAGAGCCATCAGTTCGCCAATCGTCAGCACGTTCCTGTATATGAGCCACATGAGCGTGAAAGTGATTACCTGGCGGAGAAAATTTACCATGGTGCCCTGTATAAAACTCAGCGACCGGATGCTTTTCACCTTCTTCAATTCAAGACCAAGAATTTTATAAGTATTATTATTCAGTCTCTTAACCTCCTGCTCGGTTAACCCAAGGCTTTTTACCAGTTCAATATTGCGCAGGCTTTCGGTAGTGGTACCTGCCAGCATGGTTGTTTCCTGCACAATCTTTTTTTGTATCGCCTTTATTTTTTTGCTCAGCAGGTTGGTTACCACCGCAATTAAAACAGCGCCACCAAAATAGGTTGGTACAATTGACCAATGCTTGTTGGTTGCATAAATGGTTACAAACACTACGCTTACTAAAATGCCAAACAGCACGTTAATAAAATAACCGATGAATTTCTCGGTATCTGCCCGCACTTTGGTGAGTACCGATAATGTTTCACCACTGCGCTGGTCTTCAAACTCCTGGTAAGGTAGCCGCATGGAGTGTTTAAGGCCGTCGGTAAAAATTTTAGCGCCAAATTTTTGGATGATCACATTCACTGTATAATCCTGGAAGGCTTTGGCTATGCGGCTTACCATAGCGGTACCCACCAAAAGCAAAAGCATACGGATGATACCGATGATGTATTCGTGTTCGCTGCGCGGTATTGTTTTTTCCGCATCCACAAAGTTTGGATGATTTGCAAACCGGTCTATCAACATGCCAAAAATCATGGGATCGAAAAGAGAAAAGGTTTGGTTGATAGCGGCAAGTAATAATGCCAGCGCTATCATCCATTTATAAGGTTTCAGGTATTGTAAAAGCAGCTTCATGTAAACTTGATGTTTTGCGCTAAAGCTAATAAACAATTGCCAATAGCGCCGGGTAGATGGTTAAACATTGGTCAGTGATGTATGTTGTAATTTTTCATTTCGTGCACGTGTTTGATAACAGGATGCTTACCTGCATGCAAAATTGAGAAAGCTGTTAAAAGAAGAATTTAGTTTACGAACCATGTCGTATATTGAAGGTTCACCACCTATCCTGTTCTTCCTTTCCATCATAAAATATTATTTGTACTTCAAATGCCATCCTATATTTTTGATACCCCTCTAAACCATATTCTGTGATCGCATTTTTACGTGGCAATTTTATTATTAAAACACCCACCCAGGTTATTGTAGATGTTAATGGCGTTGGGTACGACTGCCAGGTTAGTTTGAATACTTATTCCGCCATCAATAATAAAACCAGCGGACAGCTCTTCACTTACCTGCATATCACCGAGAATGGTCACACTTTATACGGCTTCGCCGAGCAATCAGAAAAAGAATTGTTCATACAACTTATAAGCGTTTCGGGTGTGGGTGCAGCAACGGCAAGAATGATGCTGTCTGGAATGAGACCAGACGAAGCAATTCGTGCCATTGTTCAGGGCAACGCGCGGCAGTTAGAAAGCATCAAAGGAATAGGAAGGAAAACAGCAGAACGCCTGGTATTGGAATTAAGAGATAAATTGAGTAAAGTTGCAACTGAATCATCTCTTTCTGCATCCGTTAGTAATAAGGTTGAAACAGATGCGTTAAATGCATTGATTTCTTTGGGCATTGCCCGATCCCCAGCCGAACAAGCCATAAAAAAAGCTATGTCAGCAAACCCGGAAACTGGTATTTTAGAAGACCTGATAAAGCAGGCATTAAAAAACGTATAGCCTATAAGTAAGAATTGTACCTAACCAGTGTTTACAGAGTGACCCTTCCAAATCAGCCGTTTAAGTTTTTTATTTTTGTTTGTGCAGCTATGGGTTTTGGCTGTGCAGGCTTGTATGCACAGGTGCCAGCCGCTCCAAAGCCTAATGCCGATACAGTACGCTACCCTATACAAGACAGGGTTGGCGATCCCTTTACTTACTCCAACCGAAACCCGTTCAATCTTTCGGACACTTCGTTCATCAAACGGGATATTCAATACGATCCAAAAACAAAGCAATACTATATAGTTGAAAAGATTGGGAACAGTTATTACCGTACGCCTACTTACCTTACTTACGATGAAATGATGAAGCTGCAGGGAAGGCAGGCGGAGATAGAATATTTTCGTAAACGAGCAAACACCCTGAGTGTTTTAAACAGGAAGGTGGTACGCCCCAAAATGAAGGTGTACGATAAGTTGTTCGACCGGATTTTTGGTGTTGGACCGGGCGGTTTGAAAGTTGACATTCGGCCGCAGGGTAATGTGGATATTATGGCCGGCTACCAGGGGCAAAACATTAAGAATCCTACACTGCCGGAACGAGCAAGAAAGAATGGCGGCTTCGATTTTGACATGAACGCCAACGTAAACGTTGTTGCCAACATAGGCGATAAACTAAAGCTCCCCATAAATTATAATACCCTTGCTAATTTCGATTTTGAAAACCAGTTAAAACTGGATTATAAAGGGATGGATGATGAGATCATCAAGTCGTTAGAGGCAGGTAATGTTTCGTATAACTCCAAAGGAACTTTAATACCGAGCGCCCAAAGTTTATTCGGAATAAAAACTCAGTTGCAGTTTGGTAAGCTGTTTTTTACTGGCGTGCTTGCTAATCAAAAATCGCAACGGCAGTCGCTTGCACTGCAGGGTGGCGCAACTACCCAACGTTTTGAGAAACGCCTGGATGATTATGAAGACAACCGGCACTTTTATTTGGGACAATATTTTTACGCCAACTATAATAAAGCCATGCGTAACCTGCCCGTTGTAAACAGCCAGGTGCAAATACTAAGGATGGAAGTTTGGGTGACCAACCGAACCGGTGCCACTACCGAAACAAGGGATATTGTTGGGTTGATGGATCTGGGAGAAGGTGCTCCATATAATCCAAATGTGCAGGGTGCAGGGCCGCAGGCATTACCTTCCAACGGGTCAAATAATCTTTATACAACGTTAACCTCCAGCGCCAACAACCGTAACCCCACCTTAATAAATACCTTTTTGTTTAGCCGTGGTTTAAAGCCGGTGGAAGATTATGACAAAACCTTTGCACGTAAGCTTACACCAAACGAATTTGTGTTTAACCCGCAGGTAGGTTTCGTATCGCTGAACCAACAACTGCAACCCGATGAAGTGTTGGGTGTAGCCTACCAATATAGTTTTAATGGAAAGATATTTCAGGTAGGAGAATTCTCGCAGGATGTAACATTGGATTCATCCCGCCAGGGCGTACAAAAAGTATTGTTCCTTAAATTATTAAAAGCTACTTCGCAACGACCCGCCTTACCTATCTGGGACTGGATGATGAAGAACGTGTATTCCCTCGACCTGCCGGGCATTCAAAAACAAGACTTCAAACTAAATGTTTTGTACGAAGAGCCCAGCAGTGGATTGAAACGGTTTTTGCCGGAAGCATCGCCGTCTGTTGAGGGACGTTCTTTGTTAAAAATATTGAACCTCGATC
>JANPIA010000198.1:0-21653 GCA_031424735.1 Segetibacter sp. | reverse complement strand
CCAAGCTGGCTAATGGGGTATCTCAATTACACGGAGATGTAAGCCGGGCAATGTGGGGACATTACGAAAACATTTGCCCCATCATATCTATAACCAATGCGCAAAACTGGCGTTATTGGGCCGATAAGCAATTGTATAAGTTTAGCGAAGAACAAAACAACGCCGCCTTTGACGATCGTAAAAAACACCTGAAGAAAAGGGCGTTTGAAATAGTGGCCGATCAAACCGGGAAGATATTTGATCCGAATGTACTGACCATTGTTTGGGCACGCCGTTTTGCCGGTTATAAAAGAGCAGAACTGATTACCCGCGACCTCGAAAGGTTCAATCGCTTAACCAGTAGCAGCAAATATCCTATACAAGTAATTTGGGCTGGAAAGCCTTACCCGTTAGATTACCCGGCTATTTCCGATTTCAATCATCTTGTACATTTAAGCAAAAGCTATAAAAATGTAGCGGTGGTAATTGGGTACGAACTTAGTTTGAGTAAGCGCCTGAAACAGGCCTCGGATGTTTGGTTAAATAACCCACGCGTACCCCGCGAAGCATCGGGTACAAGTGGGATGACTGCCTGTATGAACGGAGCAGTAAACGTTAGTACAGACGATGGATGGATACCCGAATTCATCAACCATGGAAACAACGGTTTTGTGGTTGAAAAGGCAGACTATGCAAATATGCACGTACAGCAACAGGACGAATACGACCTGAACTCATTATACGAGATTCTGGAGAACCAGGTACTCCCACTATACTACGATAGCCCGGATACCTGGCGGCAAATTGTAAAGAACGGAATGAGGGATGTTCGCTTCCAGTTTGACAGTAACCGTATGGCGCACGAGTATTACGAGTTGTTATATAAATAACTGCAGACATTATTATTGAAACCCCGACAAGTTTGTGCTTGTTGGGGTTTTTGTTTTTTAGCTGGTCAACATTTGTGTTCCACCAGCTTATATTCGTTTAAAAATTTTGCAGATGAAACATACCTGGTTAATACAACTGCTTTTGCCGGCAATGGCCTTTTGCCAGGGCAAACAAATTATGCTTGACGACATTTTTAGTAAAAACCTTTTTCGTGCTGAAACTGTTCCGGGATTCAAAAGCATGAGAGACGGACATTTTTACAATGAGACCAATGATCGCGGACTGTTGAAAAAAGATTTTATCACTGGCGAAACCAGGGATACACTTGTTTTTGCTGCAGAAGTGAAAGATGAGAAGGGAAACTTATTAAGCCTTTCAGATTACCAGTGGAGCAGTGATGAAAAGCAATTATTAATATTTAAGGATCGCGAGAATATCTATCGTCGCAGCACTAAAGCAATCACGTATGCTTACAACATCCAGGCAAAAAAGTCTGTAAAAATAGATGACGAAAAGATAATGCATACTACGTTTTCACCAGATGCCGGTAAGGTAGCTTTTGTAAAAAACAATGATCTGTTCTATAAGGATCTTCAAACCAATAAAACAACCCGCATAACCACAGACGGCAAATGGAATAATATTGTTAACGGCAACAGCGACTGGGTATATGAAGAAGAATTTTCATTGAGCAAAGCCTTTCAATGGAGCCCAAAGGGTACTTACCTTGCCTATTATAAATTTAATGAAAGCAAGGTGCCGGAGTTCAGCATGTCAATGTATAAAGATCTCTACCCAAACATCTATAGCTATAAATATCCTAAGGCTGGAGATGTAAATTCCGTGCTGCAAATACACACCTACAACATCAACACAGCAATAGATGTTACGATGAATATTGGCAAAGAAACGGACATATATATTCCGAGAATTAAATGGACGAAAGATGAAAACAGGCTTGGTATAGCATGGATGAACCGTTTGCAAAATAATCTTCGCTGGTTGGTGGCAGATGCTGCTTCCGGCGCTACATCTACATTGTACGAGGAGACTAATAAATATTATATTGAAATGAAAGATGACATTGCTTTTTTGGAAAATGGAAAGCAGTTCATCCAAACAAGTGAAAGAAATGGATACAATCATTTGTACCTGTTAAGCATGGATGGCAAAACAATTATTCAGCTTACCACAGGCAAATACGATGTGGACAATGTATTGGGGGTTGATGAAAAAAACAAACTGGTGTATTACACCGCTGCGTTTGCATCGCCTATGGACAGGCAGTTGTTTGCGGTTAGCTATGCAGGTATCAAACCATCAATACAACAGATAACAACAACGCCTGGCTTTCACAACATTAGCATGAATGCCGACCTGAGTTATTATGTAGATAACTATTCAACGATAAATACACCGCCAGTAATCAGCGTTTACGATGTAAAAGGAAAACTTATAAAGGTGTTGAAGGACAACAGTGCACTTAAACAAAAAGTAAAGGATTATTCTTTCGGTAAAATTGAATTTATAAAAATACCGACTTCAAAAGGCGATACCTTAAATGGCTATATTTTGAAGCCCGCCAACTTTGATCCATCTAAAAAATATCCCTTACTTTTTTATAACTATGGCGGACCACGCAGCCAGGAAATAAAAGATGAATGGCCAGGTGCTACCCGCAAGCAGTATCATCAACTGCTTGCACAAAAAGGCTACATAATAGCCAGCGTAGACAATACTGGTACAGGCTTTCGTGGCGAGGAGTTTAAAAAGAAGACTTACCTGCAACTTGGAAAGCTTGAAATTGAAGACCAGATTGACGCTGCAAAATACCTGGGAAAGCTTTCCTACATCAACAACAAACGCATAGGGCATTGGGGCTGGAGTTATGGCGGATTTATGAGTTGCCTTGCTATAGAAAAAGGAGCTGATGTTTACAAAATGGCGATCGCTGTTTCGCCTGTTACCAACTGGCGTTATTACGACAATATTTACACGGAAAGGTATATGCGAACTCCGCAGGAAAACCCAAAAGGTTACGATGAAAACGCCCCGGAAAAAATGGTGGATAAGATCAAAGGAAACTTCTTAATACTGCATGGCACCGGTGATGATAATGTTCACTTTCAAAACTCGGTAATGATGATTGAAAATATGATACAGAAAAATATTGAATTTGAAAGTGGGTTCTATCCAAACAAAGCGCACGGTATCTCGGGTGGCAACAGCCAGTACCACATCTATAATAAAATGATGAATTACATTTTAAAAAACCTGTAATTAATTTAAGAGGATGGACAACGCTGGAACATTTTCGTTGTTCTAACCGGTCACCTATTGCTTCACTACCCTGAAAAGTTGCCGCATTTTTTTATCATCGTTCATCACTCTTAAATAATAAGTGCCTGGGGTAATGCTGCCGGGAGGGGTTAATTGAATAATGTTGCTACCCGCAGATGCGGTAAAATTTTGCGTTTCAATTAAAGTGCCTTGTGCCGATCTCCATTCAGCACTTAGGTTCCGGGAAACATCGGTAGATACCTTAAACCTTACCTGTTCAGTAAAAGGGTTTGTTAGCAGTATGATGGAATTGTTTTGTAAATACCTTCCGGCAGTTGCCTCACTGGTATAGGTAACTGTATTGTTCTTCCATAATATTTCAAGGCGGTAATAAGCCACTTGCCTGCCGGGGTTCCAGCCGTCCTCAAACATATTGTTGGCTGGCTTTGCCATATGTATTGTGCGAAAGATATTTCCATCATCGCTCAACTGTATGTTCACCTGTTTTACCTCGCCGTGTGGCTGAAGGTTCCACTCAAGCAATGCGCCTTTCAATATTTTTTTTGCCGATATAGTGGAAGAAAGTTTTGACAATGAGTCCTCAGCCTGCAAATAATTGTGCGCAGATAGGTTGTGGCTCGAAGCCGTTGTAATCAATAGGAATATAAAGATGGAAAAAGCGATGGACTGTTTCATACAATAAGGATTGATAACCTGTCATCGAAGAAATACCCTGTTTCCAGTTTATTTGAAAGATGGCGGCTAAATGATGAGTAATGATAAAACTGATGGGGTTAACCCTAAAAACTCAACGGGTGTATTGCGTAAAAAAGTATCTGATGCAGGCAGATTTAACACCTAAAAACAAAAAAGGGCCAGGATAGAAATCCAGCCCCGTTTTAATCCAATATTCTATGAAAAACCATATGTATAGATGAGGAGTGAGTTAGGAAAGTTGCAAGGTGTGGCAAAAAACTCCCATTTTTTATTCTACGCATTGCAATTGATTGAGGAAAAAAACTTTTGAGGCATACTTTTGTTTTGATAAAAAAATGATGAGCAATAAAATACTAATAGCTGTTACCGGTGCCAGCGGCTCTATCTACGCCCAACTTTTACTTGAAAAATTATTACAGGCACCCCAGCAATGGACGGAATAAAGTGTAGTAATGAGCAAAAATGCAAAGGAGGTTTGGCAAACCGAATTGGGCAACCGGGATTACGAAAATTATCCTGTGAGTTATTATGACAAGTACGATTTTTCTGCCCCGTTCGCATCAGGATCTGCCAACTACAACATTATGATTGTTGCGCCCTGCAGCATGGGCACCCTGGGACGCATCGCTTCCGGTATCAGCGACGATTTGGTGAGTCGCGCTGCCGATGTAATACTAAAAGAAAGGCGAAAATTGATTATGATGGTGAGAGATACACCTTACAACCTCATCCACATCCGAAACATGGAAACAGTTACGCTTGCAGGCGGCATTATTTGTCCGGCATCGCCATCCTATTATAGCAAACCCACTACTATCCAACAACTTGCTGCAACAGTTGCAGATAGGGTACTGGACCTTGCCGGTATTAAAATTGAAACCTATCGCTGGGGCGATAAATAATTTTCTTTTTTCTGCTTTAAAGGATTCAATTATTGTTATCCAACGCCATAACATTTGTTTTGCGTGAAACCACAATTATTAAAAATATTCCACAAAACGCGCCTGATACTTGAAATACGTTTATAAAATAAGATAAATACAAAGGAGTTTTTAGATACTTTTAAAAGTAATAGTTTTGTGGTTCACTAAACGATTGCACTGCTTATGTCCATTCCTACACTGACGATTCCCTCCAAAAACCTGTTGGTAACGGGTCTATCTGAGCGTACAAACATTCATTATCAATTATCGCCCGAAGAGCTTACACAGCAAACCATTAACCTAAAACAAGGAGTGCTGAACGATACAGGTGCGCTGGTTATTAAAACCGGTGAGTTTACCGGCCGCAGTCCACAGGATAAGTTTATTGTTAATGACCAGATTACAAAAAACACGGTTCACTGGAACAACTTTAACCTGCCTATTGAAGAAAAATATTTTTACCAGTTAAAGAAGAAACTACTTAATTACCTCGGTTCAAAGGAAGAAGTTTGGGTAAGAGATTGCTATGCCTGTGCCCAGCACGATTACCGCCTCAACATTCGTGTGACCAGCGAGAACCCATGGAGTAATCTGTTTGTTTACAATATGTTCTTACGCCCCAATGAAGACGAACTGGAAGAGTTTGAACCCGACTGGCACATTATTCAGGCGCCTGGCTTTAGGGCAAACCCTGAAGTGGATGGAACCCGCCAGCACAACTTTGCCATTGTATCGTTTACCGAAAAAACCGTATTGATAGGCGGCACCGGTTACACAGGTGAAATAAAAAAAGGCATTTTTACTATTCTGAATTATTTGTTGCCACATTATAATAAAGTACTTAGCATGCATTGCAGCGCTAACATGGGTAGAAGTGGAGACACCGCCATTTTTTTTGGACTTAGCGGCACCGGTAAAACAACACTAAGCGCCGACCCGAACCGAAAGCTGATAGGCGATGATGAACATGGCTGGACAAACAATAGTGTATTTAATTTTGAAGGAGGTTGCTATGCCAAAGTGATAGACCTGAACCCGGAAAAAGAGCCCGAAATATACCATGCCATTCGCCCCGGTGCATTGGTTGAAAACACTGTTTTTATACGAGGAACAAACAAAATTGATTTCGACAGCAAGGAAATTACAGAGAATACAAGGGTTAGTTACCCATTGGATTTTATCAGCAATTCCTTACATCCTTCCGTTGGCAAAACACCAAAAAACATTTTCTTTTTAACGGCGGATGCTTATGGCATTCTTCCACCCATTAGTAAACTTACTACCGGGCAGGCAATGTACCAGTTCATTAGCGGGTACACGGCAAAAGTTGCCGGAACTGAGGCGGGTGTAACCGAACCTAGAGCTACTTTCAGCGCTTGTTTTGGTGCGCCTTTTTTACCATTGCACCCTGGTGAATACGCAGAAATGCTGGGTCGGAAAATGCGTGATTCTAATGTAAATGTTTGGATGGTAAATACTGGCTGGACAGGTGGTGCATATGGTGTTGGCACACGAATGAAGTTGGCATATACGAGGGCAATGATCAGCGCCGCACTGGATGGTAAATTGATGAATGTACCCTATGAAACGCATCCTGTATTCGGTATGAGAATTCCGAAAGAATGCCCTGATGTTCCTTCCGAAATACTGAACCCGCGTAATACATGGGCAGACAAAAATGCTTATGACAAAAATGCAACTGCTTTAGCACAGCAATTTGTTAAAAACTTTGAGAAATATGCAAGCGGTGTAAGTGAAGAGATATTATCTGCTGCCCCTCGAATTTAAATTTGGCCTACCCCATTTGTACAACCCTGCTTTTGCAGGGTTTGTTATTAAATTACGGGTAGTTAACCCACCAATAATTTATATTAACTTCAAAAAATATTACATGTATTGGTGCACACAATACCATTTGTGTTAAGCCCCCGCAGTAACCGCTAACCTTTTAGTTGCACCGCTTCCGGAAACTAAAAGATTTACCATGACTAATTGCTTTACAAAAAAAAGCTGCCTCCTGCTTTTTGTATTAATTGCAGCGAATAGCTTGTCTGCTCAAAATACCATTACTGGAAAAATTACCAGCATCGACTTAAAGCCCATTGGCAATGCCAATATATTAGTCCTCAACCTACCCGATTCAAGTTTGGTAAGGGGCGATGTTACCAATAGCCTTGGGCAGTTTTCTTTACAAAATATACCCGCGGGCACCTACCTGGTTAGTTGCAGTTTTATTGGTTACCAAACAAAATTTTTAATTGGAATACAATCAGGCCCAAAAACAACCGACCTCGGGTCCATATTACTCAATACGGAGGAGGTAAATTTAGCTGCAGTTAAAGTGGTTAGCAGAGCACCCATGTTTGAGCAAAAAATTGACAGGATGGTAGTAAACGTAAAGAACAGTATTACCAGCGCTGGCAGTACGGTTTTAGATGTGCTGCAGAAATCGCCGGGCGTAATGGTGAACAAGCAGGCTGGCACCATATCAATGAGCGGAAAGAATGGCGTGAACGTGATGATCAATGGTAAATTGAGCTATATGCCGCCCGAAGCGATCATTCAGATGCTAAACGGAATGAGCGCTAACAACGTTGAAAGAATAGAATTGATTACTACACCGCCCGCTAAGTTTGATGCGGCGGGAAATGCAGGCTATATCAACATTGTTTTAATAACCAACCCTGATATCGGTTTCAATGGTTCGTATTCGATAACGCTTGCGGCGTTTTACGGCACCTCGCCTGCAGCCGATTTCAATTTTAATTACCGAACCCCAAAAGCAAACCTGTACGGCTCATATTCATTTTTACGAAGCACTAACATTATTACACCCATAATTGCCAATTACCGAAAGGTGATTTACCAGGGTAAAACCACGGAAACCAATACAACCAGTAACCGTTTTCCCATACAGCTCAACCACAATATCCGGTTGGGATACGATTACCAGTTGAGCAAAAAAACAACGATCGGTTTACTCACTTCAGCATACAGCACCAAATGGACAATGGATGCTTTCAACTATATTTTTAAGTTTACAAACGGTGCGGCCGATACCAGCATCAAGGTAAATAACGACGAGATCAACCACTGGAAAAACTGGATGGGTAATGTAAACATTCAACACAACATCAATAGCGGTGAAGAGCTTTCCTTCAACCTTGATTACCTATACTATGATGATCACAACCCGAATAATTATTTTAATCAATATTACAACCCCGGTGCCCAGTTAATAAAGGCAGAAAATACACGCAGTTCAAAGAAAACCATCATACATATTTTGCCCGTTCAAATAGACTATAAAAAAAAGCTATCTGCCAAAGCCGACTTTGAAACAGGTATTAAAGCAGTAAGTTCAAAATTTACAAATGATGTAAGGGTTGAAAACTTAGTACAGTCTGCCTGGAAACCTGATACTGATTTTACTGCAAAGTATTTTTTAAGGGAAGATATCGGTGCGGCCTATATATCCGTTAAAATTAACACCAGCGAAAAAAACTCCATGAAAGCCGGATTAAGATATGAATACACTAATGCCAATTTACGCACGCAAACGCAAAACAACCTTGTAGACAGACAATATGGAAAACTCTTTCCGACCCTGTATTTCTCACACAAAATAAACGATGCCCAAAGCATCAACGTAAGCTATAGCCGGCGTATAAACCGACCTGCTTTTACTGACCTCGCCCCCTTTACTATTTTTCTCGATCCCAATACCTTTTTTACAGGTAACTCCGCGTTACAGCCATCTATCGCCGACGCTATAAAAGGAGATTACATATACAAAAAATTGGTTTTCTCATTAAGCTACACCTATGAATCCGATCCGATAGCACAATTTCAAACAGAGGTTGATGTGGTAACCAATAAGCAATACAGCACGTCAAAAAATTTGAAAAATATCCAAAGCGTGAACGCGGTTTTTTCGCTACCGTGGACGCTAACTCCCTGGTGGTTTTCGCAGCTAAACGTAAACAATACCTGGCAGCAAATTGAAGCAGATTATAAGCAGCGCATGTTAAAGCTCTCTAACCTCAGTTACAACATTTCGGGCTTTCAAAGCTTTACACTTCCTGACAACTATGGTATAGAACTATCCGGTTTTTACCAGTCGGCAGGCATATACGGCACAACTGTTTCAAAGGGGCTGGGTGCATTGAATTTTGGTGTTCAAAAAAAACTGGTGAAGGATAACAGTACATTAAAGTTGGGTGTAGATGATATTTTTTCGAGCCTGAAGTGGAATTCGGATTTTAATATACCGGAAGAGAATTTTTATACAACCACCTATCTTCAAATTAGTAGAAGACTGATCAAGCTTACCTACACTAAAAGCTTCGGCAACAAATTGCTGAAAGATAAAAGGGTTAGAACAACTGCCTCAGAAGAGGAAAGGGCAAGAGTAAAGGGGTAATCACTTAGGCAATCATCCCCTGGTTAGAACTTCTGAATTGTTCAAAACAATCCAAACAACTGCGCGTCAATTTTATTAATGATCTCTCCCATGTGCTCTTCGTTCTCACCAAACTTATTTGTATCAACATTAATAACCAGTAATGGGCCTTCCCTGTAGGCGGCTATCCACTTGTTGTAATATTCGTTGAGTTTTTTAAGATAATCGAGGCGGATATTTTCTTCATACTCCCGTCCGCGTTTTTGAATTTGCCCCACCAATGTTGGTACCGATGCCTGTAAATAAATAAGCAGGTCGGGTGGCTGCACCATGCTTTTCAGGGTTTGAAAAAAGCCATAATAATTATCAAAGTCGCGCTTGCTCATCAGCCCCATATCGTGCAGGTTGGGAGCGAAAATATTTGCATCCTCATAAATGGTTCTATCCTGAATAATGGTTTCTGTACCGCGTTGAATTTCGAGCAGTTGGTTGAGGCGGCTGTTTAGAAAATAAATTTGAAGGTTAAAACTCCAACGTGGCATATCCTCGTAAAAGTCGTTGAGGTATGGGTTATTGGCAACATCTTCAAACTGGGGTATCCACCTGTAGTGCTTACTCAACGCCTCGGTTAAAGTAGTTTTGCCAGCGCCAATGTTACCGGCAATTGCAATGTGCTTGGGTTTTTTTGTTTTAGCCATAAATAAGAGTGGAGTTCAAATTTCAATTCCCCGAAAGAAAGACAATTTATTGAAAGATTACTGATAAATGTGCAGGTAAAAATTTGTACAATGCAAAGTGGTTAAAAATAGTTGAGGCCCATTGCTTCCCTTACCTGCGCTATGGTTGCCGCTGCACTTTTCCGCGCTTTCTCGGCACCGTTGTGCATCACTTCATCAAGGTATTTTTTATCGTTTAATATAGCCATTGCTTTTTGCCTGATCGGTGTAATAAACTGCACCATATCTTCAGCCAGTTGCTTTTTCATATCGCCATAACGTATAGTGGCGTTGCTGAAATCCGTTTCAAATTTTAGCAATACATCGGCCTTACTAACCAACTTCATTATTAGAAATATATTTTGAATGTAATCCGGCATTACCGAGTTCGGTTCGGTTGGACCGCTATCCGTTTTAGCCTTCATCACTTTTTTCCTTATCACGTCATCTTCATCTGCAAGGTATAAAGTAGCCAGTTGGTTTTCGCTCTTACTCATTTTACCCGCACCATCCAGGCTGGGTACTTTTACCAGTTCGCTGCTAAAATTAAAAGCTTGTGGTTCAGGAAACACTTCACCATAACGGTGATTAAATCGGTTTACATAATTGCGCGCCATTTCGAGGTGCTGCTCCTGGTCCTTACCCACCGGCACCAACAATGCACGGTGTATCAAAATATCGGAAGCCTGCAACACGGGGTAGGTGAGTAATCCGGCATTCACATTTTGCGGTTGCTGGCGTACTTTATCTTTAAACGTAACTGTTTTTTCCAGTTCGCCTACGTACGCAAGCATATTTAAGTACAGGTATAATTCGCTTGTTTCGGTAACATGGCTTTGGCAATATAGTGCCGCTTTTTCCGGGTCCAATCCGCAGGCAATATTCTCTGCCAATACCCGGTGAACATTTGCTTTTAATTCTTTTGTATCGGGATGTGTAGTAAGCGAATGCAGATCGGCTACCATAAAAAAACATTCAAATTCATCCTGCATACGCACATAATTGCGTATTGCACCAAAATAATTCCCCAGGTGCAAATAGCCTGTGGGCCTAATCCCGCTCATTACAATCTTCTTTGCTATCATAACGGCGGCGAAGATAAGGAATGGGATAAATGTGTTGGCAGATAAGTGGATTGAAAAGTGTTATAGGGTTACTGAGATTTAGGTGGGAAAAAGTAATGGGATGAAGATTTTAATGCGGGAGCCATTAATTAACAATTGATCAATATCAACTAATTCACTCCAGAACCGTTTTTATATGCGGCGCAAGCATTGCCGCCCACTTTTTATATTCCAGGCCCGAAGGATGTAATCCATCGCCTGCTACCAGCGAATTGTTTGTTTCAGCCTCGCGGCTGGATGGTGTTATATCAACATAAACGATGTTGTAGCGTAGCGTAATTTCTTTGTTAATGGCATTGAACCAGGCAATCTCTGCCCGCACCTGTGGTTTGTATTGTTGGCCTACAAAAGGCGTTACGCTATAATCGGGTATAGAAAGAACAAAAACCCTTGTGCGCCTGCCGCCAGCAAGGTTAACCGAGGTATTTAGTAGCTGCATAAACCTTAGCCGGTAACCCGCAGTATCCATTCGCTGGTATTGATCGTTCACACCTATCAGCAAGGTTACAACATCGTAATTGTTTTTTGGGTTGATGTTAGCTATTGCATTGATGAGGTTTTGCGTAGTCCACCCCGTGGTAGCAATATAATCCGGGTCGTTTATTTTAATAACCGAAGCTCTCAGTAAACCAGTCGCCTGTGCCGGAAACCTATCGTTGAGTGCAACACTTTGTCCTATGGTATACGAGTCGCCCAGGGCAAGAAAGCTTTTTGCGGAAGTATCGGTTGAGGGTGAAACAGGACTAATAGCGATGCCTGCCATGGAAGTTTCATTTTCTTTTCCGCAGCCCGTCAGTACAATAAAATTTGCTATCGTACCCAATATCATACAAACACAAATAACTACACTTTTCATTCAATTCATTTCAAGATATACGCACCCGTTAAAGAAAATGTTTCCAATACCCATGTAAAAAAATCAAACCCTTACTTTTGTAACCATTTTTAACACACCTCTAAATTTTATTGTAATGCCAGAAAAAATTAAAGTAGCCAACCCGGTTGTTGAACTGGATGGCGACGAGATGACGAGGATCATCTGGAAGTTCATCAAAGACAAATTGATACTTCCTTATTTAGACCTCGATATAAAATATTTTGACCTTGGTATTGAAAGCAGGGATGCCACCAACGACCAGGTTACGATAGATTCTGCCAACGCAATTAAACAATATGGTGTTGGTATTAAATGCGCCACCATTACCCCAGATGAAGAACGTGTAAAAGAGTTTGGCCTGAAGCAAATGTGGAAAAGCCCCACTGGAACCATCCGTAATATTTTGTATGGAACCGTTTTTCGCGAGCCGATTGTTATGAACAATGTGCCACGGTTAGTTCCAAACTGGACGGCGCCCATTTGTATTGGTCGTCACGCATTTGGCGATCAGTATCGTGCAACCGATTTTATAACAAAAGGGAAAGGAAAGCTTACCGTTAAGTTTGAAGGGGAAGATGGCAAGGTACAGGAGTTTGAAGTGTACAATTTTAAGGGCGATGGTGTTGCATTGGCCATGTATAATACCGATGAAAGTATTTATGGATTTGCAAGGGCATGTTTTAACCAGGCACTGCTAAAGGGATGGCCTTTGTACCTGTCAACTAAGAATACGATCCTGAAAAAATACGATGGTCGTTTTAAAGATATTTTTGAGGAAGTGTACCAAAACGAGTTCAAGAAAACCTTTGATGAGGCTGGTTTGACCTATGAGCACCGACTTATAGATGATATGGTAGCAAGTGCTTTAAAATGGCATGGAAACTTTGTGTGGGCTTGTAAAAATTACGATGGCGATGTACAAAGCGATACAGTAGCGCAGGGTTTTGGTTCACTTGGTTTGATGACGTCGACCCTGGTAACACCTGATGGCAAAACCATGGAAGCAGAGGCAGCACATGGTACCGTTACCCGCCATTACCGCGAGCATCAAAAAGGTAAACCTACTTCTACCAACCCGATCGCATCCATATTTGCATGGACGCGAGGATTGGAATTTCGGGGTCGTTTAGACGATAACCAGCCGCTGATCGATTTTTGCCAGACACTTGAAAAAGTATGTATTGAAACGGTGGAAAGCTGTAAGATGACCAAAGACCTCGCTATAACCGTTAAAGCAAAAGTGGAGCACGGCACCGACTATCTTTATACTGAAGAATTTTTACACGCTTTGGATACAAACCTGAAAGCGAAGTTGGGGTAAGTTGTTGATGATGTAAATAAAAAATGCCGGGCAATTTGTCCGGCTTTTTTTATTAATAGTTAACCTGAATTAGTTGAACGAGTACGACGATGAATGTGAGCGGTTCGTATATCGCTCCTCCGTGTAACTAAAGCCATTCTCTGGTTGTTTCACCTTGTTCAACTCCTGCCGCACCCTGTATTCGTTATTGGTGTTCACATAAAATACATAGTTGTACGAGAGCCCGCTTATCAGCAGTAAAAAATGAAACCATGGCGACGGGAGTAACTTGTGAAACATCTCCATCACTCCAACTGAATTAACCTTATAATTAACCAGCAGGCAAAAAAGATTAGAGGGGTTGAAGTACATTTTTTGGATATGGGGTTCCCTACGCAATGCGTCATCTTCTTTACCAGAAAGAACACTCACTGTACGTATTTTATTTAAATGCTTCGCCGATAAAAGGTCGATGTATTCTACTGCGGATAACGGGAACTTTTTATAATTATCGATAAAATAAAATCCCTCCATAACATCAATCAATATCCATTTATCGTATTCCGAGCAATAAATTTCGTTGAATACATGGTTGAGCGAACTGTTGAGATTTTCAGTAACATTCCACTCCCTCACCTTTATGTTATTAAGTATACAAAAGTTGATGAACAGGGTTGAAAAATCTTTGCTTATGGTACCGCGGTTGTCTTTCATCGCCTTTAATATTTCAGACGATGCATAACCCGGTCCTTTCATTTTTCTGTCGCCTGACTTTATGTATTTCACTATCTCGCATCCTTTCTCAAAAGTGAGATCATTTTCAAATTCAATGTTCTCATTTTCGCGAATGTAAAGTTTAGGTACAGAGGACTGAGCGTTGTAGTAATTGTAACATTCGGTGTTGAAGTGATGGCTTTCGGTAGTTCTATTGTTTTTAAAATAACTACCTGCATTAAACGGTGAATGCCCTATCACAAAATGTTTCAGCTCGTGCAACCGGTGTGTAAAAATATTTTGCATAAATACTGGAATGATGGATTTAAAATAGTTGTATCAGAAATACGACAACCTCATGTATAAAGATTGATATAAACAAAGAAGGGTTGCAGTGGTAAAGCCCATTATGGAAATATGTTCAAATTGGTAAAACGCTTCCCAAAAAGGGAAAGTTGCGGCCGCCTTTGAAGACATGGATTTCCTTTCGAATTCATCTGCAAGCCTGCAATCTTTGCGGCAATTCCGGTTGTGTAATATCTATTCTAACCTTTCCCCTCCTTCAATTATATTTGCAGTCCAAAAAATAAGTGCAATGAAAGTAATGAAGTTTGGAGGCACAAGCGTAGGCAAGCCGGAAAGGATGCGGGATGTTGCAGACCTGATAACAAGAGATTATGAGCCTAAAATTGTTGTGCTGAGTGCATTGAGCGGAACAACCAACTCGTTGGTATCCATCAGCGAAGCCCTGGCAAACCAGGATAGGAGCGGAGCTATGAAAACAGTGGACCTTTTAGAGGCGCATTACCATGCTTATATTAAAGCTTTACTTACCCAACCTGCCACACTTGAAAAAGCGAACAAGGTAATTGCCGAGCATTTTGAATTTCTCCGTATCATTTTTAAAATATCGTTTAGCGAAGCATTAAACAAAGACATTCTTGCACAGGGCGAACTGATGAGCACAAAGCTGTTTAGCGTTTACCTGGAAGAGAAGGGAATAGACCACCTGTTTTTACCTGCCCTCGATTTTATGCAAATAGATAGTTTTGAAGAGCCTCGCATTGGAAGTATAAAAGTGAAGCTCACGCAAATACTTGAAGCCAATAAACATAAAAAACTTTTTATTACACAGGGTTATATATGCCGCAACAGCAAAGGCGAAGTGGATAACCTTAAAAGAGGTGGGAGCGACTATACTGCATCATTGATCGCTGCTGCTATTAATGCAAGTGTTTGCGAAATATGGACAGACATTTCAGGTATGCACAACAACGACCCGCGGGTGGTTGACAAGACTTTACCTATTGAACAATTAAGCTTTGATGAAGCAGCTGAGCTTGCTTACTTCGGCGCAAAAATTTTGCACCCGGCTTCTATCTGGCCTGCACAGCATTTTAATATTCCGGTAAAGCTGCTTAACACAATGGAGCCCGAAGCAAAGGGCACTATCATACTACAGGAAGCGGGGAGTACTGGTGTAAAAGCAGTGGCTGCAAAAGATGGGATCATCGCTATTAAAATTAAGAGCAGCCGCATGTTGCTTGCCTATGGTTTTCTACGCAAGATATTCGAGGTGTTCGAAAAATACCGCACACCCATCGATATGATTACCACTTCCGAGGTCGCCGTTTCGCTTACTATAGATAACCGCGATAACCTCGACAGCATTTTGCAGGAACTGGAGGCTTATGGTCATGTTGAAGTGGACGATAACCAAACCATCATTTCCATTGTAGGTAATGAATTGGCGAAAACTGAGGATGTAATGAAGAACCTTTTTGAATGCATCAGCAACGTACCGGTGCGTATGGTTAGTTACGGTGGAAGTAAGCACAATATTTCGTTGCTGATACCTGCTGCGTATAAGCTGGAAACATTGCAAAAGCTCAATAAAGGTGTGTTTGGGTTGTAGGCAAATCAATCCAGAGTGCCTTCCATTTTTTATTTGTTTCCGGGCTGCTTATTTTTTTGGGGCCGTGTATGATTGAGTTTGATCGGTTAGTTTTTTCACCTGGTTGTCGCATAAATAATGCAGGCTATCCCTAATTCTTTACTTTATTTCTGGCTTTAAAACTCCAGGTAAAATAAAACTCGGCAACCATTTCATTTTGTTCGTTCATGCCCGTGGTGTGGCATTTAACGGTTGTTCCCTGGCCCGTGGCTATAGCGCTTTCTACCGCTTCATTAATTGCAACTCCATCGTTACAAGTGAAAGTTATTTTTCCGGTTGCCTTCTTAAAATAATATCCCTCATTACTTACCACCAGCATGCTCACAGCAGGTTTGCGATTGTATAAAGCGCCCATACACAAAATACCCGTACTCACCTCGGAAGGCATGGAAAGCACGCCAACATAAATTGAATTGAATGGATTTTTATTGAACCATTTATAACGCACACTTATAGAAGCTACTTCTTCTGTAAAGCTTTCTATTTTAATACCTGCAAGCCAGGCAGAAGGAAGCTTGGTTAGCATAAACAACCTGAACTTGAATTGATTTGTAATTTGCTTTTTAAAGTGCTGAAAGTTGGGATTCATAATGGCGGGCGATAAAGTTTTAAAACTCGTTTAAAAGTAAACAATCGCACCAACAAAAACGGGGTGTAGTACCAACGTGGATTAACAAAACATTTCTTTTAAATCTCAATTCTCTTTTGCTAACTTTCTATTCCAAAACCACCACACCTTCAACTCCCTTTTTAACATGAACTCACCCCACCGGACCACACTCAGCTTAATGAGTTGGTTAAGCTTTTTATTGCTTGTACTTACTGTTGTTAGTTGCAAAAAGTCAAACCGATTGGTAAAGGTTGACCCTGAATTTAGCAAGTATATTGAAGCTTACACTTCAGGTGTAATTTCCAAAAAAAGCGCTATACGTGTGCAGCTTGCTGCCGATGCAGGTACTACACATACACTCAATGAAACACTTAAAGATGAGTACTTCGATATTTCGCCATCTGTTAATGGCAAAGCTTACTGGACAGATGCGCGAACCATTGAATTTAAACCAGACGTCGATCTCAAACCCAACGAGCTATACACCGTAAACTTTAAACTTGGCAAAGTAATGAAGGTGCCATCTCAGTTTAAAACTTTCACTTTCAATGTACAGGTAGTGAAGCCATCGTTTGCTGTTGAAGAGTATGGATTGCGTGCCATGCCAAACAGTAAAGAGATGATGAGTTTATCGGGGCAGGTAATTACTGCCGATGTGGAAGAGAGTGCAGGCATTGAAAAGTTATTGAAGGCAGTATTAACTGGTGCAGATCAAAAAATAAAATGGCAGCACAACGAGAGTAATAAAACATATGGTTTTACAATCGATAATATAAAACGAAGCACAACCGAAGCCAACCTGCAGCTAAGTTGGGATGGAAGTGTGTTGAATGCAGAGCGAAAAGATAAGTTGGAAATTCCCGTTCCGGCGGTGGGAGATTTTAAAGTGCTTAGCGTTAGGGCAATTCAGGAAACGGAAGAATATGCCGTTGTACAGTTCAGCGATTTGCTCGCATTCAACCAGGATTTAACCGGCCTGATCGTTGTTAGCAACCAGGGAGATCTCAGTTATACCATTGCGGGCAGCGAAGTAAAAGTGTATGGTGTAAATAAATTTGATGGAGACTACACAGTAAGTGTAAACCCTGGCATCGCAAGCCAATGGGGTGCAAAACTCAACAAAGCATTTACCGCAAACGTGTTTTTTGAAAACCGTCTTCCTTCCGTTAAAATACATGGACGCGGAACCATTTTACCAAACAGCGGCGGCAAAGTAGTGTTGCCCTTTGAAGCGGTAAACCTGAAAGCGGTCGACATCAGTATTATAAAAATTTACGAAAACAACATTATTCAATTTTTACAAAGCAACGACTTGAATGGCGACAATGAATTACGGCGCGTAGCCAAGCCGTTGGTGAGGGCTACCGTAAAATTAGATGATGACAAATCCCTCAATCTCCATAAAAAAAACCGGTTTTCGTTAGACATTGACAAGTATATTAAAACGGAGCCTGGCGCTATTTACAGGATACATATTGGCTTCCGCCCAGACTACTCATTATACACTTGCACAGCAGCCGTTGAAGGCGAAAGCAATGAAAATGCGGAAGCAAATTACGAAGGATATTATAGCGATAATGATAACGTTGTTGATGAGGATGAAGAATTTTGGAGGCGGTATGATGAGTACTACCCGTACGGTTATAATTGGGAGCAGCGCGATAATCCATGTAGCAAATCATACTTCAATAAGGAGCGTTTTGCTGCACGAAATATCATTGCCAGCAACATTGGATTAATAGCAAAGAGGGGTAATAACAATTCGTTATTGGTGGCAGTTACTGATATATTGAGCACGCAGCCAATGGGTGGCGTAGAGCTTGAATTGCTCGATTACCAACGACAGATCATCGGTACATCAAAATCTGGAAGCGACGGTTTTGCTAACATCGATCTGAAACGAAAACCCTACCTGCTGATTGCTAAAAAAGGAAGTGAAAAAGGATACCTGAAACTGGACGATGGAAGTACGTTACCACTTAGTCGTTTTGATGTGAGCGGTGCAGAAATAAAAAATGGCATCAAGGGTTTTATTTTTGGTGAACGCGGTGTATGGCGACCAGGCGACAGCCTGTATGTTAGTTGCATTATTGAAGACAAAGAAAATAAGTTGCCAGAGGATCACCCTGTAGAAATGGAATTGTACTCCCCAACAGGGCAGCTTTATAAAAAGCTGGTGCAATCCAATGCTACAGATGGCTTTAATGTTTTTAGAACAATGACTGATGATGCAGCGCCAACCGGTAACTGGTTGTGTAAAGTAAAAGTGGGCGGTGCCGTTTTTGAAAAGAAGTTAAAAATTGAAACGGTGATGCCCAACCGTTTAAAAATTGACCTGAATTTTGGCAGTGATCCCGTACTTGGCAAGAATGCAACTACTGCCGGAACACTTACTGCACGCTGGTTGTTTGGCGCTACCGCCCAAAGTTTAAAAGCAAGGGTTGATGCGTCGCTGTATAAAACCACCACTACTTTTCCAAAGCTGGAGGCTTATACTTTTGACAACCCAACCGCCTATTTTACCACTCAATCTAAAACCATTTTTGACGGGGCTTTAAGCAGCGATGGTACTGCCACCATAAGTCCGAATTTTGATGCAGGCGCACAGGCTCCCGGCATGCTTACCGCAAATTTATTAGTCAAGGTTTTTGAACCGGGCGGCAACTTTAGTATCGACAATGTTTCGATGCCTTATCATCCTTACACCAGCTATGTGGGCGTTAAAGTTCCCGAAGGTGCTAAGCCATGGGGTTATTTGGCTACAGGAAAAAATCATGTACTGGATGTAGTAAATGTAAATACCAGCGGCAATTATATCGGGGGTTCAAATACCGCAACCGCTGAGCTATATAAAATTCAATGGAAGTGGTGGTGGGATAATAGTGGCGACGATCTAAGCAACTTTACACAGGATACCTATAACAAGCTCATTCAAAAAGAAACAATCAGCCTGAGTAACGGCAAAGGCAACTATAATTTTAAAGTAGGTGAGGGGGATTGGGGGCGCTACCTGGTATTGGTTCGCGACTTAAAAAGCGGGCATGTAACGGGTAAAACTTTTTATGTAGATGATCCGTATTGGCAAACACGCGAAAACAACGATGACCCTTCCGCAGCCGCCATGTTATCGTTTACTTCCGATAAGCCAAAATACAGCGTGGGCGACGAGGTTACCCTAACCATACCCAGCAGCAAAGGCGGCAGAGCGTTGATCAGTATCGAAAATGGAAGCCACGTAATTAAAACTTACTGGACCGAAACCCAACAGGGCAACACGGTGTTCAAGTTCAAAGCCGATAAGGAAATGTCGCCCAACGTTTATGCAAACGTAAGCCTGCTGCAACCCCATGCTCAAACCATTAACGATTTGCCTATAAGAATGTACGGTGTGATACCGGTGATGGTTGAGGATAAGAGCACCATCTTACAACCATTATTAAAGGTTGCGGATGTTATTCGCCCCGAACAACCCAACAGCCTTACAGTTTCCGAAGCAGGTGGTAAAGACATGAGTTACGTGGTTGCCATTGTGGATGAAGGCTTGCTCGACCTTACCCGTTTTAAAACACCCGATCCGCACAAATCGTTTTATGCACGGGAAGCATTGGGTGTTAAAAGCTGGGATCTTTTTGATTATGTGATTGGCGCCTGGAGTGGTGACCTGGAAAGGATTTTAACGATTGGCGGTGACAATGAAGCAGAAGGTCCGGGAAAAAACAAAAAGGCAAATCGTTTTAAACCCATCGTGCAATTTATGGGGCCGTTTAAATCAACCGGTGGAAGCAAAACGCATACGTTTACGCTGCCTCCCTACATGGGGAGCTTACGCGCCATGGTGATAGCGGCCGGCAACGGCGCTTATGGTTTTGCTGAAAAGTCGGTTACGGTTAAAAAGCCGGTGATGATGTTGCCAACCATTCCGCGTGTGCTTGCCCCAGCCGAACAAATACGCATACCCGTATCGGTATTCGTTACCCAAAATAATATTCGCAACGTAACAATCAGCCTGCAAACCAATCCATTTCTCGAGGCAGTTGGCAGCAATTCCCAAAACATCACCTTCACTTCCACCGGTGAGCAGTTGGTTTATTTTGATGCGCGGGTAAAAAATAATACGGGTATCGGCATAATAAAAATGACCGCTTCCGGCGGTAACGAAAAAACGGAATATGAGGTGGAGATCGATATTCGGAATCCAAACCCGCCCATCACTTCCATTACAGAAACTACTTTAAATGCGGGACAAAGCTGGAGCAACAGTGTTGCTGCAATTGGTACTGGCGGTACAAATAAGGCTGTGCTTGAAATATCGAGCATACCTGCATTAAACCTTGAAAAACGGTTGAGCTACCTGGTACAATACCCGCATGGATGTATTGAACAAACAACCTCCGCCGCTTTTCCGCAATTGTTTTTAAGAGATATAATTGATTTGGATGAAACAAGGAAACTGCAAACAGATGTAAACGTGCGCAAGTCCATCGAACGCATTAAAAACTTTCAATTGCCCGATGGTGGATTTAGTTATTGGCCCAACAATGGCCCTGCCGACGAATGGAGCACAAACTATGCAGGTCATTTTTTATTAGAAGCGAATGAAAGGGGTTTTAATGTGCCTGCAAATGTTATTCAGCAATGGCGCTCTTTTCAGCGAAGCAAAGCCAATGCATGGAACCAAACATCGCCTGTGTTTTACGGTGGCGATCTGGTGCAGGCTTACAGGTTATTTCTGCTTGCCCTTGCAAAAGCCCCGGAACTGGGTGCCATGAATCGTTTAAAAGAATACAAGTTTATTACACCCGAAGCTAAGTGGCGGCTCGCTGCGGCTTATCACATTGCCGGGCAAACCGGTGCGGCTTTGCAATTGATCAGTGGCTTGCCAACTAATTTCTCTGCACGCCCGGCGCCCGGCGTAACCTTTGGCAGCGACCTGCGCGATCAGGCAATGGTATTGGAAACGCTAACCATCATGGGGAGGCGTGCCGATGCAGAAAGATTGGTGAAGGCTGTTGCGGCAAGGCTTTCGCAGGAGAGTTGGTACAGTACGCAAACAACAGCCTATGCATTAATCGCGGTTTCAAAATTTTGTGGCAAAAACGCCAGTGGCTCTAAACTAATTTTTAATGGAAAAGTGAATGGTAAAGATGTTGTGGTTAACAGCAGCAG
>JANPIA010000197.1:0-5206 GCA_031424735.1 Segetibacter sp. | reverse complement strand
TCCGGCGCAAAGCCGTCAAACAAGGTATCGTATGCGGGGTGTACTGCTACCAGTTGCCCCTGCAGGTGAGTAGCCACTTCTGTTATTTCCAAGCCACAATCATTCACCAATCCTTTTAATTCGTCGCAATAGGTTTTGCTTTCCGCAGCTTTTTTCAGGTCGATACATTGCTCGTTTGCAGGAAGCTGCACACCTTTGTAACCCAAACTTTTGGCCCACTCGCAAATCGATTTCAAATTGTCGAAAGGCGCTTTATCGCCGAGAAACTGTGCCAAAAAAATGGCAGGACCTTTTATTGTTTTCATGTATGGCTAAGTTGTTAAAGTTCCTATTAAAAGGTTGTAAAAAACTGCAATGATTATTCCGGTGAATGTTCTTAGGTAATCGTTTAACTGAACATTTGCAGGTTTTCGAATACCGAACTGATTATGGCTTTACCGCTGCTTCCCGCATACCAAACTTAATATCATTTATCCGCAACAGAAATTCCAAATACCTAAACCATAAAATCCATCCATTTCTCTGCCGATTTTCCCGATGCAATTACATTTTCAATAAATGCCATGCCCCTAACACCATCCTCTATTCCAGGAAAATCAAGCCATTCGGGTTTAGGCTGTTCGTTATTCAGTCGAGCTTTCATACACAAACTAAAATTACGGTAATGATTTGCAAATGCTTCCACGTAACCTTCGGGATGGCCAGGCGGTGTACGGCAATTGTGCCTGGCAATTTCACTTAAATACTTTGCACCTGCCCGCCATACTTCGGCTGGTTTATCAGGATATTTTATCAGCAACGTATTGGCATCATCCTGTTTCCACTCCATACCAGCACGTTCACCATAAACTTTAATGGATAAATTATTTTCTTCGCCGGTCATTATTTGCGAGGCGATCAATACGCCGCTTGCACCATTATCAAATTTTAAAAGCACTGCCCCATCATCATCCAGCTTTCGCCCTTCAACTACAATATTTAAAGCAGCACAAATCTGTGTTACTTTTAAACTGGATACAAATTCGGCAAGATTAAAAGCGTGGGTGCCTATATCCCCCATCCCCCCGGCAATTCCACTTTTAGCGGGGTCTGTTCGCCATTCTGCCTGCTTATTATCCGACTGTTCGAGCAAGGTAGTTAGCCAACCCTGCGGATACGTCACGAATACCTTTCTAATGCACCCAAGCTTACCCTGTCTTATTTGTTCCCGTGCTTCTTTAATCAAAGGATAGCCGGTATAGGTTTGGGTTAAACAAAAGTACTTACCACTTTGCTCAATAATATTTTTAAGTTGCTTTGCTTCAGCCAGGTTAAATGTTGCGGGTTTATCCAGCACCACATGAAAGCCATTTTCCAGTGCAAGTTTTGAAGGATGAAAATGTAAATGGTTCGGAGTAACAATACTTACCAGGTCCATACGTAAATCAGCAGGCAGACTGGCTTCCGACACAAACATCTCTTCATAATTACTGTAAGTTCGTGCAGGGTCAAGGTGTAGTATTTTGCCCGCAGCTTTTGATTTTACAGGGTCACTACTAAAAGCACCGCATACCAATTCAATTTCTCCATCCATGGTTGCAGCAATACGATGGATAGCACCAATAAATGCTCCTGGTCCACCGCCTATCATTCCCATTCGTAATTTTCGCATACAGAAAATAAATAGCAGGAGAATTAAAAGATTGTATTCTTCAAATGTATTGGTAATCAGGTTCAGGATTTTATTTTCTCCAGTAAAATTTTTTTGCCCGCGGATGTTAAACATTGCTTTTTTATAGCCTACATTTAGTTTCTGCTTTCAGAACCAAAGCCAATGAAATACATGAATCAACTTAACGGGTTGTAAAACAGGTTTGTTCATTAAATAATGTATTGTATCAATTATTAAAAACGATTCTGCTAAATGAAATCTTCCACGCGACTGCAGCTTTCCCTCATGATGTTCCTGAATTTTTTTATTTGGGGAGCCTGGTTTGTTACACTGGGCACCTACCTTACCAACAACCTGCAGGCAAGTGGTGGCGAAATTGGTAGTGTCTTCTCCACCCAATCGTGGGGAGCTATCATTGCTCCGTTCATAATAGGGCTGATAGCCGACCGCTATATTAATGCAGAAAAGATATTGGGCGTGTTGCACATTATGGGTGCCTTGCTCATGTATCAAATGTATGGTGCCGAAAATATTTCGGTTTTTTATCCTTACGTACTAATCTATATGATCTTGTACATGCCAACGCTGGCATTGGTTAATTCGGTTTCGTTTAATCAAATGCAAAACCCGGAAAAAGAATTTTCGGGTATCCGGGTTTGGGGAACGCTTGGTTGGATTGCTGCCGGGCTGCTCATCAGCTTTCTTTTTCACTGGGACACCGCTGAGAACACAAAACAGGGCTTGCTGAAAAATACTTTCCTCATGTCGGGAATTGCTTCGCTGGTGTTAGGTCTGTTTAGTTTCACCCTTCCAAAAACACCCCCAAAGGGTAAAGGCTCAAAAGTAAGCATCAACCAGCTTCTTGGTCTGGATGCATTGAAACTTTTAAAGGATAAGAACTTCGCGGTTTTTTTTATTGCATCGATTCTAATATGTATTCCGCTTGCATTTTATTATCAAAATACCCATCCTTTCCTTTCAAGTATCGGTGTGGAAAACCCGACCGGCAAAATGACCATCGGTCAAATATCAGAGGTACTGTTCTTATTGCTACTGCCTGTTTTTTTTACCCGGTTTGGTTTCAAAAATACCATCCTGGTAGGAATGCTTGCATGGGCGCTTCGGTACGTATTATTTGCCTATGGTAATGCTGGCGAGCTTAGTTTTATGCTGATAGCAGGTATTGCACTTCATGGCGTTTGTTACGATTTCTTTTTTGTATCGGGGCAAATTTATACCAACTCAAAGGCTGGCGATCAATACAAGAGTTCCGCGCAGGGGTTGATAACCCTTGCCACTTACGGCATTGGTATGTTGATAGGCTTTGCCATTGCCGGTAAAATAACGGATGCTTATAAATTATCTGAAACTACGTTTGATTATAAAATGATATGGCTAATACCTGCGGGGATAGCCTTTGTAGTATTGTGCCTGTTCGCATTGTTCTTCCGGAACAATACAGCAGCAGTAGTTGAAGCAAAGCAAAGAGTTTAATGCAAAACGCGGTTGCACTAATTAAAATTAATGGCAAAAAAAACCTCGCGACGGGAAGTATTTAAAAACCTTGTGCTGGCAGGCGCAGGTGTAATGGCTACCTCGAGTATCTCGTGCAAAACTGCACAAACCAACAATAAACAAACTATGCTTAAAGGCAACATCAATCACTCAGTTTGCCGGTGGACGTATAGCTTTCTGCCGCTGGATGAATTGTGCAAAAACGTAAAAAATATTGGCTTTACCGCTATCGACCTGGTGGGCCCAAAAGATTGGGCTACCTTAAAAACGCATGGCATTTTTTCATCCATGTGCAATGGCGCCGAAATAAGTTTAACCGAAGGATGGAACGACAAGCAATATCATTCAACACTTATAAAAAAATATACGGAACACATCGAACTTGTTGCTGCAGCAGGCTATAAAAACTTAATTTGTTTTAGCGGCAATAAAAAAGGAATGGACGATGAAACAGGACTGAAAAATTGTACGGAAGGTTTAAAGCAAGTTCTTGCCATCGCCGAGAAAAAAGGGGTGGTATTACAAATGGAATTACTGAACAGTAAAGTGAATCATAAAGACTATATGTGCGACCGGTCTGTATGGGGAGTTGAACTTTGCAAGCGACTGGGATCGGAAAATTTCAAACTGTTGTACGATATCTATCATATGCAGATTGATGAAGGTGATGTGATAAGAACCATACAGGATAACAACAAGTATTATGGACATTATCACACCGGAGGCGTGCCCGGCAGGCACGAGATCAACGAAACACAGGAATTGTATTACCCTGCAATTATGAAAGCCATTGTAGCCACCGGTTACAAAGCTTATGTAGCACAGGAATTTATACCAGCCGCAACAGATAAACTTGCATCGCTAAGAGAGGCGATCAGGATTTGTGATGTTTAACGACGAGTGGCAAAACAAACGTCCTTACCCGGAAACTAAACTATGGAAGCTTAAATTTTCATTGCACCCAAATCAACCATACATTTTTAGTACAACAAATATCAAACGATACTTATGCCAGAGAATACTTATGATGCCATTGTGATCGGCTCCGGAATATCCGGCGGATGGGCAGCCAAAGAGCTTACCGAAAAAGGTTTAAAAACTATTATGCTCGAACGCGGACGAAACATTGAGCACGTGAAAGATTACATAAACGCCACCAAAGGTCCGTGGGAGTTTGAACACCGTGGCGGTCGTACCCAGCAAATGATTGCCGACTATCCCGTGCTAAAAAGAGATTATCCGTTGAACGAAATGGGCCTCGACTTTTGGGTGAATGAAAAAGAAAGTCCGTACACCGAAACCAAACGTTTCGACTGGTTTAGGGGCTACCATGTAGGCGGGCGGTCCCTAACCTGGGGGCGGCAGTCGTACCGTTGGGGCGATCTGGCATTTGAAGCAAATGCAAAAGATGGAATTGCGGTAGACTGGCCAATTCGTTACAAAGACATTTCATCCTGGTACAGCTATGTAGAAAAATTTGCAGGCATTAACGGAGCAAAGGAAGGATTGCCGCAACTACCCGATGGTGAATTTTTACCAGCCATGGAAATGAATTGTGTTGAAAAAGATGTGGCAAAAAGGGTGAACGATCATTATAAAAGCAAGCGCATCATCATGGGGCGAAGCGCCAATGCAACCGTGGCGCTACAGGGCCGTTCAAGTTGCCAGTATAGAAACAAGTGTTCGTTAGGTTGCCCGTTTGGTGGCTATTTCAGCACACAGGCTTCTACCCTGCCCGCAGCAATGGCCACCGGCAATTTAACGCTTCGCCCCTGGTCCATAGTTAAGGAGATCATCTACGATAAGGATACAAAAAAAGCAAAAGGTGTACGGATAGTTGATGGCGAAACCAACCAGACGCACGATTATTTCGCAAAAATTATTTTCTTAAATGCATCTGCACTCAATTCAACCTGGGTGCTCATGAATTCGGCTACCGATATTTGGCCCGACGGGCTCGGCAGCAGCAGCGGCGAACTTGGGCACAACCTGATGGATCATCATTTCCGTTTGGGCGCACGGGGCGTTGCCGAAGGATAC
>JANPIA010000196.1:0-41401 GCA_031424735.1 Segetibacter sp. | reverse complement strand
CGTTCATTTCCCTCCCCTTTTACATCGTTGTTTAAACTGGTGGGGCTAACCTCATTGTTTCCAAAATCAAAATTATTTGCACGCTATACCCTTGGTCATTTGAATGAATTCGACAACCATGCAGTGGATGTGTTAGCGGGTGCCTTTATGCTGCTGCGTGCAAAAGTATTGCGCCAGTTAAAAGGTTTTGATGAAACTTTTTTTATGTATGGAGAAGATGTTGACCTCAGCTACCGCATACTAAAAGCGGGCTTTAAAAACTATTATTTTTCGGGTACTTCCATCATTCATTTTAAAGGAGAAAGCACAAAAAAAGGAAGCCTGAATTATGTAAAGATGTTTTACCAGGCAATGAGCATATTTGTTAGCAAGCACTATGGTGGCAATAAGGGCAGGCTATTTAAATCTTTTATACAGATTGGCATCTGGCTGCGGGCAACATTAGCCGCCGCAGGCAATTTTTTTAAAACGATAGGACTGCCGGCATTTGATGCACTTATCATATTTGGTTCATTTCAACTGGTAAATTCAAGCTGGGTTTATTTTGTGAGAGAGGGTGAAGGTTTTATACCAAAGTTGGTAAATATTTCGCTGCCGGGTTTTACAATGGTGTTTTTACTGGCAGCTACTTTTGCCGGCATGTACGATAATAAGTACAAGCCCCTGAAAGCATTTTATGCAGCACTGGTAGCCATCATTATTATGTTGGCAGTTTATTCTTTACTGCCTGAAAAATACAGGTTTTCGCGGGGTGTAATTTTGTTGGGCGGACTTACAGCGCTACTGTTCATAACAATTTTCAGGTGGCTATTGTTACGTTGGAAAGTAGTAGAAGTTCCGGATGAAGTAAAGCGCCGGCAGCAAAGTTTTGTTGTAGCATCGCCGCACGAATTTAAGCAGGTGCAGCAACTGTTAAAACATGCAGGGTACGAAGAAAATGCCATGGCAAGAATTGCTGTTAACGGCAACCGGGAAGATGCAATAGGATCCATTGATCAGTTGCCCGCCTTATTGGAAAGTGCTCAACTGCGTGAAATTATTTTTTGCGAAGGAACGCTCAGTTTTGGCGACATTATAAAACTGTTGCAGCAGTTGCCACCCCATACCAATGCCCGTTTTCATGCACAAAAAAGCAGCAGTATTGCAGGCAGCGACTCTAAAAATGCACCTGGCGAATCGTTTTCGGTAGAAGGGAATTATAGTTTGGCTGATCCGTACCAGCGGCGGATGAAGCGGGTGCTGGACATATTGTTTTCTATTTTTATCCTGCTTACTTTCCCATTGCATTTGCTGGCTGCAGGGGCTGGAGTGGTTAAAGATGCGGTGCTTGTACTGATCGGTCGCAAAACCTGGGTAGGATATGCATTAAAAAATAAATCTTTGCCACCATTGTGTAAAGGTGTACTGGCAACCAATGGCCACCATCTAAAAAACACACCACCATTTAGTGAGAAAAATTTGCAGAATATTGACACCTGGTATGCCAAAACCTACGACTGGCCGCAGGATTTGAAACTGATCGTAAAACATTACCCACGTTTGGGCGGACATAAATAAGCCGCTTTTTGCTCCATTTGCCGTAGTTTCGTACACCTAAATTATACCTGTTGCCTCATGGCCATATTCGACATTAAGATACCAAAAACACTGGCAAAGGCTTTACGACTTCCCGAGAACAATGCCAGTAGTCAGCAGAGAAGAGTGTTGAAAAAATTACTTCGAAAAGCACGGTTTACTGAGTTTGGACAGTTCTACAAGTTTGATGAAATATTAATGAGCCCCGACCCGGTAAAGGAGTTTCAAAAAAGAGTTCCTGTTTTTGATTACAATAAAATTTACAGGGAGTGGTGGCATAAAACGCTTGAGAACAAACCCGATGTATGCTGGCCCGGCAAAATAAATTACTATGCCTTAAGTAGTGGTACCAGTGAATCATCCAGCAAATACATACCTATAACAAAAGACCTGTTGCGGGGCAATCGTGTAGCAATGATCAAACATTTGCTTACGCTACGCAACTACCAGGACCTCCCCGTTAAATCCATCGGCAAAGGCTGGCTTACCATTGGCGGCAGTACCGATCTTCAAAAAGAACATGGCTATTATGCCGGCGACCTTAGCGGTATAACGGGTAAAAAAATACCGTTCTGGTTTCAGCCCTTCTACAAGCCCGGGCGCAAAATTTCCAAACAGCGCGATTGGAATAAGAAGCTGGATGAAATTGTTGAAAAGGCGCCTGAGTGGGATATTGGTTTTGTAGTGGGCGTGCCCGCATGGATACAATTGTGCATGGAACGAATTGTTGAAAGGTATAAGCTGGAAACCATTCACGACATGTGGCCCAACCTCGCCTTTTTTGTACATGGCGGTGTAGCCTTCGAACCCTATAAAAAAGGTTTTGAAAAATTACTTGCACGACCGCTTATTTACATTGAAACCTATTTGGCAAGCGAGGGTTTTATAGCTTACCAGGACAGGCAGTATGCGCATGGTATGCGGCTTTTCACCTCCGGGCATATCTTCCTGGAATTCATCCCGTTTGATGAACACAACTTTGACAGCGATGGTAATGTTGTTGCCAACCCGCAAGTACTAACCATAGCCGAAGTAGAAGAAAATGAAACTTACGCATTGTTGCTGAGTACCAGCGCCGGCACCTGGCGATACCTTATTGGCGATACCATAAAGTTTACTGATAAAGAGCGGTCGGAGATTGTTATAACCGGGCGCACCAAACATTTTTTAAGTTTAGTGGGCGAGCACCTGAGCGTTGATAACATGAACAAAGCAGTTCAGTTGGTAAGCGAAGAAATGAATATTTGCATACCAGAATTTACTGTTGCCGGCGTACCATACGGATCGTTTTTTGCACACCACTGGTATGTTGCCTGCGACGATGTGGTTGATAAGGATAGGTTGTGCCACCGGATTGATGAAGTGCTAAGGGATTTGAACGACGACTATGCAGTGGAAAGGAACAGCGCACTTAAAGGTATTATGCTGGATGTTTTAAGCGAAGAAGATTTTATGGAGTTTATGCGCTCCAAAGGAAAGGTTGGCGGACAACATAAGTTTCCCCGGGTTTTAAAAGGTAAAATGCTGGAAGATTGGCAGCATTTTTTAACAGGCGAGCTGGCGGCAAAATGACGATGCGATAATAGCTACAATTAATTCTACCAGATGATTCCAGCAATATTGAAAGGACTTGCGCTTGGTTTTATGCTGAGCATCTCGGTAGGTCCGGTTATCTTCTCCATAATTAAACAAAGTATTAATAACGGGCACAAAGGCGGGTTCGCTTTTATCATCGGGGTATCTGCCAGCGATGTTGCACTTGTAGTAGTCAGCAACTTTTTCACCCAGCTTTTCAGCGATCTTCTTGAATATAAAACGCCCATAGGCATTGGGGGTAGCAGCCTGTTGATAGCGCTGGGCGTTTATGTTACTTTCTTTAAAAAAATTACGGTGAACGAAGAAGGTGTGCAGGTAATAAAAATGCGAAAGCGCGATTATGTAAAGATTTTTCTTTCCGGCTTTTTTATGAATACGCTTAACCCCGCAGTTATCGGGTTTTGGCTGCTCACTTCAACCTCATTACTGGTGGAAACATTTAACTATCGCCTTGTTGTTTTTACAACCTGCCTTATTCTTGTAGCGCTTTTTGATGTAGTGAAAGTAATGCTTGCCGGAAGGATAAGACAAAAACTAACGCCACACAACATCCATATTATAAACCGTATCAGTGGTTTAATATTAATTGGTTTTGGCGTAGCCCTTATATGGGGTATTCTTGCCTTCGGCGATAAATTAAAGTAATATTCAGGAGGATGAATGTTTGTCTATTACTATGTGAAACCTAAGTTTCTACTGTGCCTATGTGGTGACTTTTTACCACATAGAAATATAGTACACAATAGAGGCACATAGAAAGTATTATCAACGCTTGTAGTCCATGGTCCTCAACCTTACTTTTTCTTGCACAAGCCAAGTCCCGGAGGGACGTAATACAGGTAGAAAATAATAACCAAAAACCTTTTCGTGCCGTAGGTACGCAATACATTCATTGTATTCAATGTTTCGTACCTAAGGCACACTCTGCACCCAAACAATAATTTTTTTTCTACCACTATTTTGAGTCTTCGGCACTCCTCCCGAAATGGTTAAATGCTTCATAACGGATTCGTTCAAAATAATGTTTCTTAAGGGCTCACTACAATTGCAGCTTATTAACGAACCATTGTGTTTGAAGGTTTAACAGCTATATTATCTTCAATGCAATGAAACCACTACTACTGCCTGTATGTTTTTTCTTGTTCATAACTGCGTACGCCCAATCTTCCGATTTTATAGTGGTTAAAAAGAATGGGCAAAATTTCAAATCGTATTTCAAAGGCGCTTATGCAACCTTTCAAATAAACAAAAATGAATGGATAGCCAGCAGGATCGCCGATATAAAAAATGACTCAATATTTTTCAGGGAAGTTATGGTAAGGCAGGTTGCAACGCCGTGGGGCGTACCCAAATTAGATACCATGACCACTTCCCTGCGTAAAATTCATTACCACGATATTACGGCCGTTCCCAGGCGAAACGAATCGTTCACTTTTATAAAAGATGGCACATTACTAATGATGGGCGGTGGTGGTTACATGTTGCTAAACATTGTAAACGGAAGCTACCTGCACTATGCCATTCTAGGTAAAGAAAACCTGCCGGGCTTATTGGTTGCCACCGGCGTATTCGGTACTGGGTTACTGCTAAAAAAGCTGCGCAAGCCATACCTGCTTACGGGCAAAAAATACAGGGTAGAATATATTAGAATGAATAATGAAGCAGCCGTTTTGCAATAAGTAACATTTGCTAATCACCCTGCTGCATTTGTACTTACACAGAGAATATTATCTTGCCGCATATTTATTTACATGACCGTTAAAGATGTGTTTCGTAAGTTTTGGAAGGTTACAAAGAAGGTGCTGTTCTGGGGCTTTATCACTTCCTTTTTATACCTGGTAATTTGCATTTGGCTGATGCCACCAATAACTACCACCCAGCTTGTAAGCGCCGTTACTGGCTACGGCTTAAAAAGAGATTATGTTAGCATGGATGAAATTTCACCATATGCAAAACTTGCAGCTATGGCAAGTGAAGACCAATTGTTTCCCGACCACAATGGCTTTGATTGGAAGTCGATTGAAAAAAGCATGAAAGCCAATCCTAAAAAAAAGAATAAAGTACGTGGTGCTGGTTCCAGCACCATATCGCAACAGGTGGCAAAAAATGTTTTTTTATGGCAGGGAAGCGGTATCGGCAAATACATTCGCAAAGTGCCCGAGCTCTATTTCACTTTTATGATTGAATTGCTTTGGAGTAAAAAAAGAATATTAGAAGTGTACCTGAACGTTGCAGAAATGGGACCAGGCATTTTTGGTATCGAGGCGGCATCGCAGGCTTACTTTGGCAAACATGCAAAAGAGCTTAACCGAACGGAAGCAGCCATGATCGTTGCCAGCCTGCCAAACCCGAAACGATATACGGTAAAACCAGTTAGCAAATGGGTGCAATGGCGCCACCGGAATATAATACGGCAGGTAGTCAATATCCAGGATGATCCCGACGTGCAAAAGCTGGTGAAATGACCAGGCTTAGCCCGCTAATAACCGATCAATTGCTATAATAGCAACTTCTTTTCGTTCTTCATTGTTTCCATACACATTCACCCATGGCACCGGTTGGTTCACCAATATGTCTTTGTAAATATGGTATAACTCGTCCCGCGTTTTTAAGTCGGGATATTCCCTCAACTCATCTTTAACCCAGGGCAGGTCGGTATTACATAAAAGGTACAGGTCGTACTTTCTTTCCACAATCTCATCTATTATCGCCTGGTGACATTTGCCAAAAACAAACTCGCACCAAACCTGCATTACGTGCATATTGGTATCTAAGAAAAGAAGTTGATGGGTGGTGGCTGGTGGTTGTTCGGTGGCTTGCCGCTTATTAACCTTTGGTTTTTTGTTCATTGCCGACACATAATAATCTTCCAAAGCGAGTTGTCCTTTCGCTATAACAAGCAAATCGTCAAACGAATAGTTGATGCCGTGTTCAAGCAGATATTCCCTGGCATACTCACGGCACCATAAGGTATTGTAATGAGATGCCAACTGCTGGCAAAGCGTACTTTTACCTGTACTTTCCGGTCCCAGCACTACTATCTTTTTAACCTCCTGCATACTTTGCTTTTTGGTGCCACGATACAAGGCCGGCCACGGCCATAATCAGCAAAACAATAAACTGAAAACTGGTGAACACATATCCTTTCATAAAATACAATGGTATAGAAGCAATGTTGGTAGCGATCCACCAATACCAGCTTTCAACTTTCTTTTTTGCCATCAGCCACATCCCCGTGTACGCCGTAGCCGAAGCAAACGCATCGGCTGCAGGCACAGCGCCGGGAGCAAAATCTTTTTTCAAATACGACAAGGCAAAAAATATCGCAACATAAAACGCAGCAAAGAAAATCAATTGAACGATTCTTTCTTTGGCAGTGCTGTATTGTATAATGACCAATGTATGCTTCTGCTCATCTTTCTTCGACCATAAAATCCATCCGTAAACACTCATGATAGTATAATACACGTTCACACTTGCCTCACCCAGCAGGTTGCCTTTTATACTCAGATAAATATAGATGATGGTATTGATCAACCCCGTTGGATACACCCAGATATTTTCCTTTCGGGAGAACCATACGCTTACTATGCCTGCTATTACCGCAACAAATTCAACCAGGGTAGTTTGTTGCAAGCCGGAAATCAACTGATGGAAAATACTATTCAAAGCAAGCGGTGGTTTTGGTAAAGATATAGGAGCATGCATATTCAACAGCACCTTCGTTCAATTTTGATATCTACAAAAAAACAACAGTATCAACAGAAAAGGTTACCCGCATTGTTGTAAAAAATGCACAGGATGTCAACGCAATTTCTGTTTAAATTGCCGCTCATAAATAACATTATAATGAAACAGCTTAGCCGGTTAGGATGGATAATAATAGTAGCAGTGTTTGCAGGATGCAGCAGTAGCCGCAGTATCACTTCGGTTGCTGACGATGGCAGGATAGAAGTTGTATTTGTACAGGTAAACGATGTATATGAAATAGCGCCGCTGGCAGGTGGCAGGGAGGGCGGAATGGCAAGAGTATCCACACTAAAAAAACAATATCAAAAAGAAAATCCAAATACTTTTTTGGCAATAGCCGGCGACTTCCTAAGCCCATCGGTGTACAACAGTTTAACCTATGAGGGAAAACGAATTCGCGGAAGGCAAATGGTTGATGTAATGAATGCAGCCGGTATGGACTTCGCCGTTTTTGGTAACCACGAATTTGATATCAATGAAGCAGAACTGCAGGACCGGATAAATGAATCCGGCTTTCAATGGATAGCAACCAACACCTTTCATGTTAGCAAAGGCCAAAGTGTGCCTTTTGAAAGGAATAACCTACAGAACGCACCACCCTTTCCGCAATCATACATTTTAAGGGTAAAAGATGCGGATGGTACCACGGCACGCATCGGAATTATCGGGATAACGTTGCCGTTTAATAAAGCCAACTATGTAACTTATACTCCATCGCTTGCCACTGCAAAAGAAGCGTACAATGAAATAAAAGATTCGGTAGATGCAGTGATCGCCATTACCCACCAGCTAATGGAAGATGATATCATTTTAGCGAAGGAACTTCCCGGTCTTGCAGCCATTATTGGCGGACACGAACACGATATGCGTTTTCAAAAAGTTGGTAACGTGTACATAACCAAAGCGCATGCAAACGCCAAATCTGCTTACGTACTCAAAATCGATATTAATAAAAGCAAACACAGTGTTGTTGTGAATCCGCAGTTAAAATACCTGAACGAAAACATCGGTCTCGACCGTAATACCAACAACGTTGTACAACGATGGGTAAGCATTGCCGACAGCAATTATGCATCGCTTGGCTTTGATGCAAAGCAGGTAGTATTGCAAACAACAGAACCATTGGATGGAAGGGAAAGTGAAGTTCGCAGCCGCAACACCAACTTAACCGGCTTGATAACAGCAGCCATGGCAAATGCTTGCCCACAGGCAGATGTGGTATTGTTAAACGCAGGTTCTATTAGGGTTGATGATATTTTGCAGGCTCCGGTAACGCAATACGATATTATCAGGAGCCTGCCTTTTGGCGGCGGCATTCGGGAGGTGGATATGAAAGGGATTTTATTGCAACGGATTTTAGAGGTGGGCAGGGGCAACATCAACATCGGTGGTTTTCTTCATGCGCAACCCATCAGCTACAATCCATCTAATAACACCTGGCGTGTAGGTAACCAGCCGCTCGATGTGTATAAAACTTATCGCGTAGCCATGTCAGAATTCCTGTTTACCGGCGGAGAAACCAACCTCGCATTTTTGAAAAAAGACAACCCCGATATTGTAAAGGTGTACGATGCTGATACTTCGCCCCAAAGCCCAAAGGCGGATATAAGACTTGCCGTTGTAAAATACCTGCAAAGGGATAAATAAACTGGAGAAGTAAATTGACTTTCTGCTGGTATCAGTGTATTGTTTCCTATTTTAAAAATATAATGTGCTCTTTTGTGCGTTGAATTTGTAGAAATGTTAGTTGTAAACCCTGCGACCTTTACGCAACCACCTGCCCCAAAATTTTCCATAGGCGTGCACATTATTTGTGATCCTGTTGGTTGAATCAAAAACAGGATTCCCCTGGTTAACCCATTCAAAAATGCCACCGTATAAATTGGTGGCATGTATATATCCTGCCTTAATAAGTTTTTCAGTAACATCTTCACTTCTTTTTCCAATAGAACAATAAACAATCACCTCACTGCCTTTGGGTATGGCGGCTATTCTTGCCGCACTAAAATCTTTATAGCCTGCATATACAGCGCCTTGTATATGGCTGATGTTGTATTCTTTCAATTCCCTGGCATCCACAAAAAACAGCTTCTTTTTTGTGGAGGCCTCAGCTACGGTTATCTCTTTAACCTTATGGTTCAACATTATTTTTAAAAGCGTATTAAAGCTTCCGTCGCCCACTTTTTTTTGTGCGCATGCCTCCTGTGTGGTAAGTAAAGTACAGGCTACCAAAATAAGAAATGCTTTCATTGATCGCAGTTAAAAACAACCGACACAAACATCAGGTTATTAACCTGCAAAATTAGTGACCTTTGTAACACAGCTGCTTCTGGCTTAAATAATAATTTGCACGGAATGAATAAGGACCAACTCAAAAAACTTTTTCCAACATTGGAAGATGGCTTGTACGATGAGATCGTAAATAATGGCGTAGTTCGCCACGTTAAAGCAGGCGAGGCTTTGCTGCGTGTGGGGCAAACCATCCGTTCAACTATGTTGATATTAGACGGCCTTGTAAAACTGTACCGTGAAGATGATGATGGGAAGGAGTTTTTTATTTATCATTTGGATGCAGGACAGGCGTGTTCGCTTTCGATGGTTTGTGGCGCTAAACATGAAACCAGCGAAGTGTTAGCCAAAGCTTTAACCGATGCCACGGTTTTAGCCATTCCCCTGGAGTTTATGGACCAGTGGATGGGAAAATACAAAAGCTGGTACCAGTTTGTCATCACTTCCTATCGCAACCGGTTTGAGGAGTTACTAAAAACCATTGACGCCATCGCCTTTACCGGTATGGATGAGCGGCTTGAATACTACCTGAAAAAGCAGGTGGAAAAAACAGGGCAACACTTAAAAATCACGCACCAGGAAATTGCCAACGATCTAAACTCATCCAGAGAAGTGGTAAGCAGGCTTTTGAAAAAAATGGAGGCGAAAGCCTGGTTGGTGATCCATAGAAGTTCAATTGAATGGCTGCGTAAATAGGACTTACCACCATTGCTTTTTTAAAATGCATCGGGCAGTGTACTTCCTGTTGATAGGTACCATTCAAAAAATACCTGTGTGATTAATATCACTGTTTTCAAATATTAAACCTTTCATTTTTGCACCTATGGAAATAGCAGGTTATATAGCAGCTTTGTTCATTGGTGTATCGTTAGGATTAATTGGTGGTGGCGGTTCAATACTTACCGTTCCAGTATTGGTTTACCTTTTTGGTATTTCGCCCACAATAGCCATCTCCTATTCGTTATTTGTTGTAGGGTTTACCAGCCTTGCCGGCGCTGCAAACAGCTACCGCAAAGGCTTGGTAAATGTTAAAACAGCATTGCTGTTCGGAACATCTTCCATAACCGTAGTGTTCATTACACGTAAATTCATTATACCAAATGTGCCCGATGTGTTCTTCAACATTGGCACTTTCCAGGTTACCCATTCGCTGTTTGTGATGGTTGTTTTTGCAATGCTGATGTTAGCAGCCTCTATATCGATGATAAGAAATAAAAAAGTAGTTGCAGGTAAGGAGGAAGAATTAAAAAAACACCCCCTGCTGCTGATTTTTTACGGAATTCTTATTGGTTTAGTAACTGGCTTTTTGGGCGCCGGAGGTGGGTTCTTATTAATTCCCGCGCTTGTATTATTAATGAAGCTTCCGATGAAGGAAGCAGTAGGAACCTCGCTTCTTATTATTGCACTTAATTCATTAATTGGTTTTGTGGGCGATATTGGTCGTCATCCCATAAACTTAAATTTCATATTTACCCTCACTGGTATTGCTATTGCCGGCGTTTTTATTGGCGGTTATTTTAACCAGAAAGTTAACAGCGAAAAATTGAAAAAAGGCTTTGGATGGTTTGTACTGATTATGGGTTTATACATACTTAGCCGGGAACTAGTTTTTAAATAAATACCGGGTGACTGTTGTCACAAAATCATGGTGCCAGATTTATCAACTTTACCACAAATATTGTAAAATGAAAATAGAACAGATTTATACAGGCTGCCTGGCGCAGGGAGCCTATTATATTGAAAGCAACGGTGAAGCCGCGGTTATAGATCCGCTTCGCGAAGTGGAGCCCTATATCCTAAAAGCAGAAGCTGGCAATGCTAAAATAAAATATGTTTTTGAAACGCATTTTCATGCTGATTTTGTTTCAGGACATATCGACCTGTCAAACAAAACAGGTGCGCCTATTGTGTATGGTCCAAATGCTGTTACCGGTTTTGATGCCATTATTGCAAAAGATGGGCAGGCGTTTAAAGTGGGCGACATAACATTCACCGTGCTGCATACACCGGGTCATACCATGGAAAGCACTTGCTACCTGTTAAGCGATGCTAACGGAAAAGACCTTGCACTGTTTTCAGGAGATACCCTCTTTATTGGCGACGTTGGCAGACCGGACCTTGCACAAAAAGCCGGTACCATTACTAAAGAAGATTTGGCAGGCACGTTGTTCGACAGCTTACGCAATAAGATCATGCCCCTTGCAAACGATGTGATTGTTTATCCTGCACACGGTGCGGGAAGCGCTTGTGGCAAAAACATGAGCAAGGAAACCACCGATACTTTGGGAAATCAAAAACAAACAAATTATGCGCTAAGGGCAAATATGACAAAGGAGGAATTTATAAAAGAAGTTACTTCCGGACTTTTGTTACCACCCGCCTACTTCCCATTAAATGTAATGATGAATAAGGAGGGTTATGAAAGTATAGATGCTGTGATGGAGCGTGGGAAACAAGCCCTTGAACCCGATGCATTTGAAGCGGCAGCAAACGAAACAGGTGCATTGCTGCTGGATACACGGGCACCGCAAACATTTGCTATGGGCTTCATTCCAAACTCCATCAACATTGGTATAGATGGTGGCTTTGCACCCTGGGTTGGCGCATTGATACCTGACATCAAACAAAAGCTTTTGATTGTAGCTGATGAAGACCGAGAAGAAGAAGTGATCACCCGGTTAGCGAGGGTTGGATACGATTACACCATTGGATATTTAAAAGGAGGTTTTGAAACCTGGAAGGCAAGTGGAAAGGAAACCGACAAAATAATTTCTGCCGATATTGATACGCTTGCTACAAAGTTGAAAACTGGTGACGTAAAAATTATTGACATAAGGAAAGAAAGTGAATTTGCCGCCGAACACGTAGAAGGCGCTATCAACCTGCCGCTCGATAATGTTAATGATAGTATGTCTGTGCTTGATAAAAACGAAACATATTATGTACACTGTGCAAGTGGCTATCGTTCTATGATTTATAACTCTATTTTAAGGGCACGCGGCTTCCACAAGTTAGTCGATGTAAAGGGCGGCTTCAAAGCAATCAAAGAAAGTGGAGCTATAAAAACAACCGACTTTGTTTGTCCTTCCACGTTAAAAACATAAGGTTGCCGTAGTCCGCTTCAGCGCAAATAAAAGATGCTAATTTTTTTGAAGGGAAGATTATAGATACCGTTCAGCTCCCCGGGTGATGGTGTAAAAACGTTGACATTTATTATTTATAAAGCGAAGCAGGGGCATTTAAAAAGTTGAACAAAACGGTTGTTACCGTATAAAGAAGCGGTACCCCGTAGCAAAATGGCACAATTTATACTCAGCGCTGCATGGAGCGTGTACATTACTTTACAAACAAACACAAAAATGAAAACGACATTACAGGGCTGGAGTTTTATGCGCATACTTCGCATTGCTTTGGGCACCACTATACTTGTACAGGGCATTACATCCAATAGTACTGCCTCAGTAATTTTAGGGATAGTATTTGCCGGGATGGCGATAGCCAATATTAGCTGTTGTGGTCCAAATTGCCCTATCAAACCTGGCAATTACAACGATAAATTAAACAACGAAATCTATGAAGAAGTGGATACAATTAAATAGCCGGTATATTATAGGTGCAATTGCCGGCGCTTTAGCTGGCTTTGTTTATTGGAAATATATTGGTTGTGTAAATGGCACCTGTGCCATTACATCAAACCCCTATAGAAGCATTGTTTTCTTTGGCATTTTTGGCGCCATCTTAGCCGGCACTTTTAAAAAAGAAAACAAAGATGAAAATGCAAACATCTCCCAAAAACTTTGACAAATAATAAATGCGCGAAAGCTTTGTTTTGCTGCCGTACCAAAAAGCTTATCAATGTATAAATTGCTGTAATGATTGAAAAGTATATACAAATATTTACTGGTGGTTTTACAGGGTATTGGAACTACCTCCAAAATGAATTGTTATATCCATCGTGGCACAACTACTTTTACTGGCTGCTAGCGTTGTCACTTTTTGTATGGATGCTGGAAATTATTTTCCCATGGAGAACGGAGCAGTCAATTGTACGAAAAGATTTTTGGCTGGATGGCTTTTATATGTTTTTCAACTTCTTTCTTTTCTCATTAGTTGGGTTCAACGCGGTCTCAAATGCTGGTGTAAACTTGTTCAACGATTTTCTTCTATTATTTGGATTTAAAAACATTGTTGCAGTGCAAGTACACACTCTACCGGTTGGCATCCAGTTTATCCTCATGTTTTTAATAGCCGATTTTATTCAATGGAACATCCACCGGCTGCTGCATCGCAGTAAGCGTTTGTGGGAGTTTCATAAAGTTCACCATTCAGTACAGCAAATGGGCTTTGCCGCACATCTTCGCTTTCACTGGATGGAAACAGTGATCTATAAAACTCTCCAGTATATTCCCCTTGCCATGATTGGTTTTGGCATACAGGATTTTTTTATCATACACATAATTGCCGTAGCTATCGGGCACTTAAATCACAGCAACATCGGGCTATCGTACGGTCCTCTAAAGTATATAATCAACAACCCTAAAATGCATATCTGGCACCATGCAAAGGAATTGCCGGGGCATCCGTACGGGGCAAACTTCGGACTATCGCTCAGTATTTGGGATTATATTTTTAAAACAGCTTACCTCCCTGTAAACGGCAGGGATATCAAATTAGGGTTCAACGGGGTTGAACAATACCCGGGTGGCTTTGCAAAACAAATGATCGAGCCATTTAAACACAAGGACAACCATAATGTTAATAAGGGTGTGTGAAATACATGCGTGACTAATGTCACTTTTGTATTTGCATAATCAACGCATCTTTATCCCGACAAAAACACAAGCGGTAGTGATGAAATTAAAAAAACCAATTTCGCCCATAGCGGTATACCGGCTGGTTCGTTGGGGTTTTGCTGCCTTCTTTTTGTTGACAGGATTTTTATATGAAGATGCATGGGCAGCTTTTATTTTTGCGGGCATCTTTTTAATAACCAGTTTTTTGAAACCGTACCGTTGTTTGGGAAACGACTGCGACCTGGAGACACACAAAAATAATTAGATGAGGTGTTTTCAAAACTGCTTCTCCCATGCATTTTGTTTATTTTTTGGGAACGAACATAGGTGAACAATATGGCTTCACGGGCGACGCTCCTTTTTGAATGAGGTATTACATAGCAGCATTTTTAAAACATCGTTCATAAAAATAAAAAGCCAACAGCTTACAACTATTTTTAAGTAAAACTTTCCCGTATGCGGTTACAAAATTTTTTTGTGTGGTTACTATTTACAGGCGTTGCTTGTAGCAGTGCTGCCCAGCAACCCACCAACCTTACTGTCAACCAGTTTGAGAAAGACCTCGACCAAAAAAATATACAGTTGCTTGATGTTCGCACACCCGGCGAATACCAGTCAGGCTATCTAAAAAATGCGGTGTTAGCCGATTGGATGAACCCACAAGACTTCAACAAAAAAATATCTACATTAAATAAAGCGATACCAGTTTACACCTACTGTCTTGTTGGAGGACGAAGTGGTGAAGCCGCCAAACTTCTAACTACAAAAGGCTTTAAAGTTTATAATTTGGAAGGAGGCATTGCTGCATGGAAAAAAGCAGGAAAGCCAGTAGTAGATCCAGTTGGTTCAAAGGAATAGCCGAACATATTTTTCAGTCATTTCAAGGTTCACTTCATCATGAAAATAAATTTGCAAGATGACTGGTTTTTATACCTCCTGTTACTGGTGGTAACAATGGTTATACTCCATGAAACAACATCAAACAAAAAGAAAACCCTCCCTACAAACCTATTAGCGGCACAACCCGAGGATTATTGGATTGCGCCAAGTTTATACAGCGATAATGCAACTACCGGCATCCAACGCAAAATGATCATTTACGGACAGGATTTGATCGCAAATACATCAAGGTATTTAGGTCCGCATGGTTCTGTAAAACAAACAAGCAATGGCATGAATTGCCAGAACTGTCATTTGGATGCAGGCACCCGTCCATGGGGAAACAATTATGGGGCAGTAGCATCCACGTACCCAAAATTCCGGGAACGAAGCGGAACAATTGAAAGCATCCCTAAACGAGTGAACGACTGTATTGAACGTAGCCTTAATGGCGAAACCCTCGATACTTCGGGGTACGAAATGAGATGCATTATTGCCTACATACAATGGCTGGGTAACAATGTAAAGAAAGGTGAAAAGCCAAAAGGCGCTGGTATTACAGAACTCCCGTATCTAAATCGTGCAGCAAGCCCGCAAAATGGAAAGATTGTTTATAATCAAAAGTGCCAGCGTTGCCATGCCGATAACGGCGAAGGCTTAAAGCAACTCAATAATGTTAGTTATACCTATCCACCTTTGTGGGGAGAATACAGTTACAATACTGGTGCAGGTTTGTATCGCTTGTCGAGGTTTGCCGGCTATGTAAAAGATAACATGCCATTTAACGAAGCCAAACATGGCGCAACCATTTTAACCGATGAGGAAGCCTGGGATGTTGCCGCATTTGTTAATTCGCAGCCTCGCCCCGTTGCAGACCTTTCAAAAGATTGGCCCAACCTTTCGGCAAAACCAATTGATCATCCATTTGGCGCTTATACCGATAGCTTTAGCGAACAACAACACAAGTTTGGACCCTTTCAACCCATTGCTGATAATAGGAAAGAATTGAAAAAACCGAAATAGGAATACCTCTAACACTCAATTCAAAGTACATGTCCGAACAAAACACCAGACGAAATTTTTTAAAATTCTCAACGCTTGCAGGGTTGGGTATCGCCTCGAGCCCATTATCTGCGTTTCAATCGCTAAACCAGCAAACGAACCCATTTGAAATGAAAACAGAAATTAGCGCCGGTCAGCAATTGATTACCCTGTTGCAAACAACCGATGTTCATTGCCAACTGCACCCGCACGATGAATTGTTTTGGGAGAATAACAAAGCAGTGTTTCGTAATACCGGTGGCTATGCAACCCTTGCCAATTACTTTGAAACTGCCCGTAAAAAAAATGCCAATACATTCATCATCGATACCGGCGACATGTTCCAGGGAAGCGAGTTAAGTGTGAAGACATCCGGTAAAGCTTTGCAGCCGATATTAAATGCTCTCAACTATAACCTTTATATACCCGGTAATTGGGAGGTGGTATATTATAAAGAGAACATGCAAAAATTATTGGGTGGGTTAAATGCTCCCAAAATTTGTTCAAACATGTACCACGATGAAGGTGATCGCAAAAAAGGTGACCTTATTTTTTCGCCATATCATACATGGAATGTAGCCGGTATAAAAATTGGTTTTGTTGGATATACCGATCCCCTGGTACCGCTTCGCCAGTCGCCGGCATACAGCAAAGGAATTAAGTACACCATGCCTGAGGAAAATTTAGCCTACTATATAAAAGTGCTGAAACAACAGGAGCAGTGCAATTTAATCATCCTCCTTTCGCACCTGGGTTTATCACAACAAATAGCATTAGCTAACAAACCGGAGTGCCAGGGTGTTGACTATATTTTCGGTGGCGATACACACGAACGCGTTCGCAAACCCATTGAATGTAAATATGCAAAAGTGGTGGAGCCGGGGGCGTTTGGTTCTTTTGTTGGACGACTGGATTTAGTGGTGGAAAATGGTAAGATTATAAATGAGCAGTATAGCCTGGATGAAATTTCTGCGAAACAATACAAACCATTACCAGCGATACAGGCGCTCATTGCAAAACATGAACAGCCATTTAAAAAAGATATTACCAAGGTGGTGGGTCACAGCACCATTCCACTATATCGTTATTTCGTAGTTGAAAACACGATAGATACCCTTATTTTAAATGCACTGATGTGGAAGGTTAAACCCGACATTGTTTTGTCGAACGGTTTCAGGTTTTGTCCGCCCAACACTACGCCAGATGCTACGGGCAACATACCCATAACCGAGGGTTATATTTTTGATATGTTACCAGTAGATAGCACGGTGCGAACAGCAAAAGTTTCGGGCAAACAACTAAGGGAATGGTTAGAAAAAGAACTAAACAACGTGTTTGCAAAAGATGCATCCAAGCGATTAGGAGGATGGGTAGTAAAGTTTAAGGGAATGACCGTGGAGTTTAAAGCCTTTGCAGAAATGGGTAAACGGGTACAAAAAGTAAATGTAAATGGCACAAAGCTGGATGAAGAAAGAATGTATGTTATTGGTGCCTGCGAACGCGAAGGCGATCCGCCAACGGTTTTATGTCGCATACCCAACGTGACCGATGGCGCAAACACACCCTATACATTACACCAGGTAATGAAGGAGTATTTAACCGCCAATACACCGGTTACACCGAAGCCGGAAGGCAACGCAATTGTATTAGATGCGCCTTCTACCATGCTAACACAGGTTTATGGTGTGGATTATAAATTTGTTTGAGTGAGTAGCAAACTGTGATAATTGTCACAAACAAATTCTTATCGCTAAACGACTTTTACATAAATAGATTAAATGTTAGAAATAATAAAACAACCATGGCCCTGGTATGTGGCGGGGGCTTTAACTGGTTTAATTGTGCCCGCTTTGCTTTTACTGGGCAATAAACATTTTGGCATTTCCGCCAACCTTCGTCATGCATGTGCTGCTTGCTTTCCTGCAAATATTAAGTTCTTTCAATACGATTGGAAAAAGGAAATATGGAACCTCTTTTTTGTGGGGGGCATCCTGGTAGGAGCGATCATAGCAACAGTATTTTTCAAAGATCCTGCTGCAGTGCAGGTGAATCCAAAACTGGCAGAAGAACTTGCCGGCTATGGCATCACCGATTATAGCAACATGGTTCCCAATCAACTCTTTTCGTTTAATGCATTGTTTACCCTGCGAGGTTTTATCATGCTTGTTGGCGGAGGCTTTTTAGTAGGCTTCGGCACACGGTACGCGGGTGGCTGCACCAGCGGTCATGCCATTATGGGATTGAGCGACCTGCAGGTACCTTCACTTATTGCCACCATCAGTTTTATGGCAGGTGGTTTTATTATGGCAAACGTGTTGCTCCCTTTAATCATGCGGCTTTAATTAAAAAAATGGAATTCATCAATATGGAAATACAAAATTTAAAACACCCCGTTACGGTATTGGAAGAAACCGATTTTGAAGTTAGATCGCTGGATACTATGTGCATGAATACTTCCGATTTGCACCATCCCTGGTGGTACAATATTAAGTATGCCATGGTCGGCATTCTTTTCGGAATTGTGTTTGTAAAGGCAGAGATCATATCGTGGTTTCGCATACAGGAAATGTTTCGCCTGCAAAGTTTTCACATGTATGGTGTAATAGGTACTGCTATCGTTGTTGGCATGGTATCCGTTTGGCTGATAAAAAAATTCAAAATAAAAACATTGCATGGCGAGCCAATAGTATTTTCCCCTAAGAAGTTTAATAAGGGTCAAATTATTGGCGGTGTAATTTTTGGTTTAGGCTGGGCATTAACGGGTGCCTGCCCAGGTCCGCTGTTTGCACAAATTGGTACGGGGGCATTGGTGGTTGTTATTGTTTTGCTGAGTGCCATTGCCGGCACGTGGACGTACGGTTATTTTCGGGAAAAGCTTCCGCACTAAATACAAACGAAGTAATATTTGTTTGGAATTTTTTGGGATACCGGCAGCAACTAACCGTAGAACTTTATTGGCGATGCTCCGTTCTAATGTGGTATTTCATGGCAACTGTTTTCATGCACACAATAAAGCCGTTAACATAAACAGCTTCTATATTTACAGAAATAATCACCAATTATGAAAAGCATTCTTTTATCGTTTTTCCTGTTTGTATTCACGGCTACACTCTTCGGCCAAAAAAAAATTCATAAGATAGTGTACGATATATCCAGCGCCGACACTGCTGATCACTCAGGAATTGTAAGGCAGATAAAGAATATTTTGAAAGAGGCGCCAACGACTAAAATAGAAGTTGTGTTTCATGGCAAAGCAATATACGCCCTGGTTAAAAACAAAACCACTGTACAGGAAGGGATAGAATTTCTTGTAAATGAAAAACATATTTTGGTGGCAGCCTGCAACAACTCCATGAAACGGTTGGAAATTAAAAAAGAAGAACTGTTGCCTGTTGCCTTTGTAGTGCCCGTTGCCATACTGGAACTTACTTACAAACAGGAGCAGGGTTGGAGCTATATCCGGTCAGGACATTAACCCATGTATTGACTCGTTAAGGGAACCACCGGCGTAAATTATTTAACTGCACCTCACTTTCTTTATGGTGGAGTTTCCTATTTTCACCTTAGGCGTTTGCCCATCTATATCACTTCCGTTAAAATTTACCCACTGTTTTTTTTCAATAAAAACAAGTGAATTAAACATCTGATTAGGTACCGTTAAAAGTATTTGTTTACCCCAATTTTAATTTAATAGAACTTCATTTCAACAAGGGATTTAACTCCATTTTGAAAACCAGGATACAAAAGTAGTTTCAGCTAACAGCAAACAGTTATATGCATGATCATGGTCATTCAACCTGGCTTTTAGCGGCACTATCTTACAGTACAAACTTCATGGATGACACACTCATTTCAAATTGCAATTGTTGGCGGAGGTAATGCTGGAATTGCTGTGGCTGCACAGTTGCTTTTAAAAAATACTGCACTTAAAATTTGCCTAATCGAGCCATCCGATAAACATTATTACCAGCCTGCCTGGACGCTGGTTGGCGGCGGTGTCTTCAACATAAATAAAACCGAGCGCAACGAAGCGTCGGTTATGCCAAAAGGATGCAGTTGGATCAAACAAAAGGTCGTCAGTTTCAATCCTGAACAAAACAGTGTGGTGCTTGATAATGGTGATATTGTTGCCTATAACTTCCTGGTGGTAGCGCCGGGCATTCAGCTTAACTGGAGTGCTGTAAAAGGTTTACAGGAAACTTTGGGTACCAACGGCGTTTGTTCCAACTACAGCTTTAAACACGCTTCCTACACGTTTGAGTGCTTAAAAAATCTAAAGAGCGGCAATGTACTTTTTACCAATCCAAACACGCCGGTAAAATGCGGGGGGGCGCCCTTAAAAATCATGTTTCTTGCTGCGGATTATTTTCAGAAACATGGTGTTGCCAACAAAACAAACATTCAATACTGGAGCGGCGGAACAAGGTTGTTTGGGGTGGAGAAATATGAAAAAACTTTACAGAAAGTAGTGAAGCGCCATAATATAAAAACCAACTTCTTTTATAAGCTCGATGAAATTGATGGACAAAATAAACGTGCAAAATTTACTGGCATTGGCGAAAAGAACAAGGGTGAAGAACATTGGTTGAATTTTGAAATGATACATGTTACTCCCCCGCAAAGCGCACCCGATTTTATTAGTAACAGCGTGCTTGCAAACGAAGCAGGCTGGGTAGATGTAAATAAAAATACCCTGCAACACAATCGCTTTGCCAATATATTTTCGTTAGGGGATGCATCGTCGTTACCAACTTCAAAAACAGGCGCAGCCATACGCAAACAAACCCCGGTGCTTGTAGAAAATCTGCTTGCCCTAATAAACCAGTCGGCACAAACAGGCAATTATAATGGCTACACATCGTGCCCGCTTATAACAGGTTATGGCAAACTGGTATTGGCCGAATTTGATTACAATAACCAACCCATGGAAACATTTCCTTTCGACCAAAGTAAGGAACGTTGGAGCATGTACCAGTTAAAAACAAAAGTATTGCCCTGGCTTTACTGGAATAAAATACTTAAGGGTAAAATGTAGTTGACTAGTTTTTTGCAAGCACTCTATAATCAATAAAAAGGCTATGTACAAACACTGCTAAACCAAATTTGTTTTTGGGTGCAACACATTCTTACCTCTGCTAATATGCCGGCAAACACAGTTAGAATTGCAACAGCAATGAAAGCGGATGGTATGCCAAACGTATCTGCGACCATACCAGAAAGTAGTGCGCCTATCACATAACCGCTATCGCGCCAAAACCTGAAAATACTCATGCTTTGCGCACGTTGCGATGAATGGGTATTCTCGGCGATCACCGTTAAAAAGTTAGGATAAACCAATGCCGTACCAGTGCCAAGTAAAATCATTGCCAGGCAATTTATCCATAAGTTGGAGGCGGTGGCAATTACCAGCAACGCAGCGCCCTGCAACACCATGCCACCCGTTATCAATTGCTTTTTGCAATAAACATCGCCCAGCTTTCCGGTAAACAGTTGCCCTATGCCCCATACCACCGGGTACAGTGCAGCCAATATGCCAACCTGCTGAATGGAATAATTTTTTTGAAAAAGCAGCATCGGTAATAAACCCCAAACGATGCCATCGTTTAAATTGTTTACCAACCCGTTTATTGTTACGGAACCCATATTACGATGTTGAAAACTTGTAGCCGCCCATAGGTTTTTTAAAATTGGCACCTGGCTGATCCGCGACTCCTGATGCACAAATGCAGCCGTATCTTTTATTAAAAAAATGGTGACCAATAGCCCCGCAACCGAAAACAAAATGCCCGGTATAAACGGGTAATAAGCAAACCCTTTTTCGGCGGCTATCCCGGCAGAAAGATAAGCGGCTATCCCAACAGCAACATAGCCTGCAAACTCATTAATACCCATAGCAAGCCCACGGTTGCGTTCTCCCACCAAATCAATTTTCATTAGTACAGTAGCCGACCAGGCAAGCCCCTGGTTAATGCCTAATAGAATGTTAGCTGCAATCACCCAGCTCCATGCGTTGGCATACATTAATAAAAACGGTACGGGTAATGCGACAACCCAGCCCAACAGCAATACCTGCTTTCGGCTGATGTACCGGGTTAATTTTCCCATCAACAGGTTGGCCATTGCTTTACTAATGCCAAAGGCGATTATAAAAGTTAGCATGGCCGTTTTGCCATTTATGCTAAAAACACTTTCGCCAAAACCTGGTAAAACAGATCGCTCCAACCCTACCATACTTCCCACAAATGCATTTACAAGCACCAGCAGCCAAAATTGTTTTTGGTTATTTTTTAATCCTTGTTGTAGCATAGCGCTCTACTTTATTGCATTGTAACAAATACCGTATGCAGTGTACGATATAGCGTAATTTTTTTCATCCCTGATTGGTTTTTAACAATGTAAAAATAGCTAAGGGAACGCCGCTGTTCTGTGACCTTAATCACATTGTACTTTGTGACAACAGTCACACACAAGCATTGAAAAATGCAGGATTTTTGGCGGGAAATTTTTACTTATGAAGATCCAGCAGTTTGAGGATAAAAACCTATCGCATTTTAGTTATGCTATTTTAAGCGAGAGTGTAAAGGAGATTGTATTAATTGATCCGGCACGGAATCCTCAACCATATATAGACTTTGCGGCTGCTAATGGTGGCAAAATAACCAGTATTATTCAAACACATCCACATGCAGACTTTGTAAGCAGTCACCTTGAATTGCATGAAATAACCGGTGCGGTGATTTACAACAGCAAGCTAACAGGTGCCAAATATCCACACCAACCTTTTGATGATGGCGATGACCTGCAGGTGGGCAATTTACATTTATCGGCAATTAATACTCCCGGACATTCACCCGACAGCATAAGCATTTTACTGGAGCATCATCGCAGCCAGAAAGCAGTTTTTACCGGCGATACGCTTTTTATCGGCGATTGCGGCCGGCCCGACTTGAGAGAAGATGGTGATGATATTCAAACATCGCGTAACGAACTTGCCCGGCAGATGTATTATTCGTTAAGAGAAAGGTTGATGATACTGGACGATAATGTGGTGGTGTACCCGGCGCACGGCGCGGGCACGCTTTGCGGCAAAAGTTTAAGCAGTGATAGTACCAGCACCATAGCAAAAGAAAAAAAAGAAAACTGGAGTTTGCAGCCCGCAACAGAGGCTGAGTTTGTTGAAAATCTTTTGGCCGATCAACCCTTTGTGCCTCTATATTTTCCATTTGATGTTGCGTTGAACAGGTTGGGGGCAACTGGTTTCAAATCGTCCATCTCTACAATACAAACTACCGAAAATCTACAGCCGGATTTCTATGCGGGGTTAAACAAGAGCCTCTGGATTGTAGATACAAGAAAGGAGCACGACTATAAAGAAGGACATTTGCCGCATTCCATCAACTTGATGGAAGACGGCAAATTTGAAACATGGCTGGGCAGTATCATCCCGCCAAATGAAGCATTTTATTTGGCAGGTGAAAACAAACAACAATTACAACGAATGCTGGAGAGAACCGCGGCTATCGGCTACGAAACTGCCATAGCACAAGCTTTCATTTTAAAAGATGGACCCGTTAAGGAAGCAGAGATAGATATTAACCTGTTTAAAAACAACCAGGATCACTATACCATTGTAGACGTTAGAAACACCCCGGAAACAAAAGAGAACAAAATATTTAATGATAGTATAGCCATACCGCTGCACGAATTACGAAACCGGCTAAACGAAATACCCGTTGACAAGCCCATTGTTGTGCATTGTGCAGGTGGTTATAGAAGTGCTGCGGGTAGTTCACTCATCAGTGCTGAACTAAATGGAGCGATCAATGTATTTGATTTGGGTGAAAGCATTAAACAGTTCGAATAAAATTTAGCGCTATAATTGATGACATAAAATGCCATTGAACGACCGGATTTGAAACCATCATAGCCTGCCATTGAGCAGTCTCCATATTGCTAAGCTTTTGATTGCAATTTTTAGAGAGTTATTTTTTAAATAGCCGTTAGTTATCTAAGCAAGGTTACGGATCCGCTTTGTGTTACAATGTTAAGGCGGTAAGTATCTGTACCCTGGAATATCCAGTAATAGGTGCCGGCCGGCAATTTTTTGCTTTTTAAAGTGCCATCCCAAAAACGGTTTATGTCAGGTGTATCAAAAAGTTCGCTGCCATAGCGGTCAAATATTTTTAAGTGATACGAATTGATCTCGCCTTCAATAAAAGGTTTGTACACATCATTAATTCCATCGCCATTGGGCGAAAAAACATTAGGTGCCACCAGCCTGGGAAATGGTGGCGGATCAATCACCACAACAACAGGTCGTATCACTGTACAACCAGCCGCCGATGTGGCTTTTATAAAATAAGTTCCTGAAATGCCCACCCCGTTCGGCTGGTTTAAAACCGAGGTGGCTTGCAAATTTTTCCAATAAGTATAATTGAGTACAGGGTTATGGCTAAAGGTATTTGTAATATTAATGGTTGAAGGAAACACTACCCTTGCCGGGGAAACAATAGTAAGAAGCGGTAACGAGTGAACCGTGGTTTTTACACTTTTTACAATGGAACAACCGGAAGTGCTGTTTGCTTTTATATAGTAATCGCCGCTAACTGTAACCGAATCCGGTAACAATAAAGCATTGCTTGCACCGGCATCGCTCCAGTAGGTGTATAGGAGGTTGGGCGAAGTACCAGCAGTTACCGACGGAGCGGTAAGGTTAACACTTCCGCACGATACTGCATTGTTTACCATCAGGTCTGCAATAGAAACAATAACGGGTTTAACGTTGAAGCAATTGGCGCTATTTGCGCCACGTACATAATATGTTCCCGCGGTGCCAACAGCGTTTGGTGAGGGGAGCGCAATGGTAGCTGCCGTATCTCGCCAATAAGTATATATTAAGCCACCATCACTGCCTGCAGTAATAGCAGGGACGGTAATATCAGCACTACCTGGTGCGCAAGCTTGCGGCGGATTGGTAATTTTTATCGCTGGCGGGTTTTTAATAAGAACCCTGATGGATTTTATCTCGTTGCACCCGCCACTGCTAACGGCTTTAATATAATACACGCCGCCTATTTTAACTGCTTCGGGGTTGGGCAAATATTCTTCTTCATTTAAATCCAGGTAGTATGAAAATTTTAACGCTGGAGAACTGCCCGCAGTAACCGCCGGTGCGGTAAGGTCTACCGAGGTAAATGCACAGCCTTCAATGGAGTCTGCCAACTTAAATTTAAATGCATCGGGCGATGCGATAATAGTGGTCGTTAAAGTATCCATACATCCTAAATTAGGATAGGGAATTATCTCTAAATTGAACACAGTATTAGGTGGCGCCGGGGGGTTAATAAGCAAGCTGTTGGAGGTGCCTAAAAGTTGGGTAAAATCAGCATTGTACCAGTGATACTCCTGGAAGCCGGATGGTGCCCGCAACCTCATCGAATCAATACCATTGCAAAAAACATTACCCGTAATAGGCGAAGCGCAGTTTTCATCCACATCTAAATAAGCGTAACCAAAATGACCCCCCAGCGTACAATCGTTGTTGGTAAACTCCAGCCTTATTGTTTTGCCCGCATAACCATTTAAATTGATGGTGATGGGCGACCAGGGTTTGTAATAAACATTTTGCCCGATGGTTGATAATTTGAAACCCGGCAATCCGGCCGAAGCCACGAACTCAAAGGAACCGCAGGTAACATATTCGTTGGAAGTAACATCAAAAACGCGGGAAGTGAACCTGGGTTGCTGGTAATCGGCATGGCTGGGGTTTTGGAAAACCACCGCGTAATTATAAATAATACTGTAATCGTTTTGGTTTGCCGGAACCGTAAAGGTATAACTCACCCGCTCCGACTGGGCACCATTTTGGTCGTTACCTAAACGGATGGAGTACTTGCTGCCGTTGGGGCAATTTACCGGAAACTTGCCATATTGATCTAAACCCTGCGCGGCGCTTTTATCGTACAAAGTGTGCCGGTTAACTACCGGATTGGTAGCGCTAACATTTACAACCCCTGTTTGTGCTACAGCACCCGAAAAACATTCCCATTGCGAAAACGTTCCATCCTCAAAACCCATATTAGGGGGGCAATTGGTTTGTGCGGCTACTCCCTGTATCAACATTGCAAATACTAAAGAAAGCAATCCCTTACAAGGCAGGTTGTTCTTCATTCTTTGCGGGGTATCATGTTATAAAAAGTATTTGCTGCAACGCTAATAAAGATATAGAATATAAGATTGCAACAGGAGTGAAAAGGTGACATTGAATAGTTTCAAATGGATGAGCGGATTTTATAAACCGGTCAACTATAGCCGGCCGCTAACAATATCGTCTATCACTGCGGGATCAAGCAAAGTGCTGGTGTCACCCAAATTACTTAATTCGCCCTCCGCAATTTTCCGCAAAATGCGCCGCATAATTTTACCGCTCCGTGTTTTTGGCAGTCCCTTTACAAATTGAATTTTATCTGGCTTGGCTATTGGTCCTATAATGCGGGTAACGGTTGTCAGCAGGTTTTGCCGGGTAAACGATTCTTCCTCTTTATGCCCGTTAAAAATAACATAAGCGTAAATGCCCTGTCCTTTAATATCGTGATGAAACCCAACCACCGCACTTTCAACTATACCCGCATGCATATTCAACGCATTCTCTACTTCTGCGGTTCCAATGCGGTGACCGCTTACATTCAGTACATCATCTACCCTGCCGGTGATACGGTAAAAGCCATTTTCATCGCGCAACGCGCCATCACCTGTAAAATATAAATTTGGATAGGCTGCAAAATAGTTGGTGCGGCAACGTTCATGATCGCCATAAGTAGTTCGCAAAATACCGGGCCAGGGCGCTTTCAGGCAAAGGTTACCACTTACGTTGTTGCCTACAACTTCGTGTCCGTTCTCATCAACCAATATTGGCTGAACGCCAGGCATTGGCAGTGTGGCAAACGAGGGTTTTGCAGGCGTAATACCGGCAATGTTTGAAATAAGTACACCACCGGTTTCCGTTTGCCACCAGGTATCTACAATAGGGCATTTGTTTTTGCCGATGTTATCATCGTACCAATGCCAGGCTTCCTCGTTAATGGGTTCGCCCACTGTACCCAATACCTTTAATGATGATAGATCTTTGCCCTTGAGCGGGTCCAAACCAAAACTCATTAAACTGCGGATAGCGGTTGGCGCAGTGTACAGTATGTTCACTTTGTATTTATCAATGATGTCCCAAAACCTGCCTGCATCGGGCCAGGTGGGTATCCCTTCAAACATTACACTGGTACCACCGGCACTCAGTGGTCCGTAAAGTATATAACTATGCCCGGTTATCCAGCCAATATCTGCCGTACAAAAATGCACATTGCCCGGCTGGTATTGAAAGGTGTTTATAAAAGTGTAGTTCGTCCAAACCATATAGCCGGCGCAGGTATGAACTACCCCCTTCGGCTTTCCTGTTGAACCCGATGTGTAAAGGATAAACAACGGATCCTCGGCATCCATTTCGGCCGCCGGCATGGTAATAATATTATCCTTTTCTATTTGCGCTTCGGCATGTTCCATTTCATCTTCCCACCAAACATCCCTGCCCTTTAACATGGATATGGGCGTACGGGTACGCGTGTAAACAATTACTTTTTTGATTGTACGGTTACCAATCAGTGCATCATCTATAATACTCTTCAGCGGAATATCTTTCGCGCCGCGGTAAGCGCCATCACAGGTAACTATAAATTCAGACTGAGCATCAAACAACCTGTCGGCAATGCTTTGCGCAGAAAAGCCACCAAATATTACACTGTGGATAGCGCCTATTCTTGCACAACCTAATACAGCATATGCCAACTCCGGCACCATGCCCATGTAAATACAAACGCGGTCTCCTTTTTTTACGCCGTTGTTTAAAAGCACCTGTGCAAACTGGCACACCCTTTTGTGTAAACGGGAATAGGTTACAACCCGCGTTCTTTCTTCCGGATCGTTTGGCTCCCAAATGATGGCCGGTTTATCACCAAGAGTTTCCAGGTGACGATCGATACAATTTTCAGTAACGTTTAGTTTTCCACCCTTAAACCATTCAATGTTAGGTTCCGAAAAATTCCAGTTCAATACCTTATCCCATTTCTTTTTCCAGGTAAAATGTTCCGCTATATCTGCCCAAAAAGTTTCGGGATTAGTGATGCTTTGTTCGTAGGCTTCCCTGTATTGCTCGTAGCTTTTTATTTGGTATGGATATGACATTATAACGATCGTTTTTAGTGCAGCTAAGTTAATGCACAAACAAAACACCCATGCAAAAAACCACGGTATGAGCTATGAATGTTATACTTCTCTATCTTTATCGGCTAACATTCACAAATGGCCAACAATGAAACGCAAGGTATCGGCAAAGTAATTTTTTCTTCTTCGCTCGGCACCTTAATTGAATGGTACGATTTCTACATTTTTGGCAGCCTTGCCACTGTAATTTCCAAACAATTTTTTCCGGAAGAACTTGGCACCGCAGCCTTGCTATCCACCCTTGCCATTTTTGCTGCCGGCTTTATTGTCCGCCCTTTTGGTGCACTTGTTTTTGGCAGGTTAGGCGATCTCATAGGGCGTAAGTACACCTTTTTGTTAACGCTTGTATTAATGGGAGGCTCCACTTTTTTAATTGGCGTTGTGCCGGGTTATAAAAGTATTGGTATGGCTGCGCCGATACTGGTTTTGTTATTACGGCTTGTTCAGGGGCTTGCCCTCGGCGGTGAATATGGCGGGGCTGCTACCTATGTGGCGGAGCATTCACCTGTAGGCAGGCGGGGATATTATACAAGCTGGATACAAACCACTGCAACCCTTGGCTTATTTGTTTCGCTTGGCGTTATACTGGTTACAAAAAGTAGCATGACCAATGATGCGTTCAATGCCGAATGGGGTGGCTGGCGTTATCCGTTCTGGGTTTCTATTTTATTGGTGGGGCTTTCTATTTACATCAGGATGAAGATGAAGGAATCCCCTGTGTTTACAAAATTGAAGAAAGAAGGGAAAACATCTGCCAATCCATTAAAAGAAAGCTTTGCTAAAAAAGCCAACCTGAAAATGGTATTGCTTGCGTTGTTTGGCGCGGTAATGGGGCAGGGTGTTATTTGGTACACAGGGCAGTTTTACGCACAAAATTTTTTAGAAACAAAAGCGCTGTTAGATTTTGAGCAAAGCCGTACCATCATACTCTGGGCAATACTATTTGGAACGCCGTTCTTCATCCTGTTTGGTGCCCTTAGTGATAAGATCGGCAGAAAATGGATCATGATGGTGGGAATGTTGTTGGGCATCCTTACCTATCGCCCTATCTACAAAATGTTTCTCGCAAAAACAGATATTACACAGATGAACACAGGTGAAGTTGCTACTCTAAGTAAAACAGTAACAACACATGAACTTGCCAAAGGAAATACGGATTCTCTCATTACAAGCGTTATAGTGAAGGAATTGAGTACAGGACTGAAATTTGAAGAAACACGGGTTGACACGGTTGTAGCAGGCATAACCAAAACTGGCGTAGTAAAAATTTCCGATAAAAACTTACCATCGGGCACTTATTGGCTGTTTGTGTTCCTGGTATTTGTACAAATTGTTTATGTAACAATGGTGTACGGGCCAATCGCAGCGTTTTTAGTGGAGTTGTTTCCAACAAAAATCAGGTACACCTCCATGAGCCTGCCATACCACATTGGCAATGGCGTTTTTGGGGGACTGGTTCCTTTTATTGCAACGCTTATTACAAGCTTTCAAGGTGCAACACCACTATCGGGGCTTTGGTATCCAATTGGGGTTGCTTCTGTTTGCCTTGTAATCGGCTGCGTTTATTTAAACAACCGGATTGATAGAGATGTGACGGATTAAAATAAAAAATTTGAAATGAATAGTATAAAAAGAATGCTTGGATTTATATGGATAATGCTTGGACCGGCAGCCATTATATTTATGGTTTGGCAGGCTATCGTAAAAATTGGCGAGGCAAACATGTTAACTGAAAATGCCGTAAGCGCGGCAGCCAAATCCATAGCTGGGTCCAATGCAACCAATACACTTTTACAATGGTGTATCATTATTGCCGTATTTGTACCCATTGCTACCGGCATGGTCATATTTGGTAAATATGCCATTGCGGGTGAGTACGACCATTTACCGGAAACCTCTGATGAACTTGGGAACCGATAAACAAACTGCTAGTCATTAGCATTCTGCGTCAAATCGTGAATACACATTTTAACCTATGTTTGCCATACTCATTTTTACATCGTTAAAGCAACAGAAAGAGCGCAAGCAAACTACCATGAAAGATGCTTCTTGAATTTATTGCCCGATATTATAAATTATTGTGGTTCGCTCTTGGTGCCATAGCTTTCCTAAAGATCATTTTAGCCTTTTTATTTCATGGCAATTTGGAGGGAATGAATGGTGTTATTTATGCTCTTTTTAAATGGTATGGCGATGAAGAACAGGAAATGGAAGACCACAGCCCCCGACGTATGATGATGAGGATACACAACATTGTTACAATGCTATTGTACTTCGCAATTTTCATCATGATAATAGCTACTTTCCTGCCCATGTTCCTGGGGCACTAAACTTTATTGCACTCGCCTGGCGTGTAATGTTTTACCTTGCGGCAATATTTTAAACCTCATTCTACTGATGTCAATAGTTGTTAGTGATCTATTGAAAACCTACGGGCAGCAAAAAGCAGTAAACAACGTTTCCTTCTCCCTCCAAAAAGGTGATATCATTGGCTTTCTCGGACCAAACGGTGCCGGCAAGTCTACCACCATGAAAATGATTACCGGTTATTTACAACCCGACTCCGGTACAGTAAATGTTTGCGGTATCAATGTTGCCCACCACCCCATAGAAGCAAAGAAAAAGATAGGCTACCTGCCGGAAGCCAACCCTCTTTACTTTGATATGTATGTAAAAGAATACCTCGATTTTATTGCAGGTGTACATGGTGTGCACAATCGTAAGAAAAAGATAGAAGAAGTGATAGCGTTGACCGGGCTTGTAGCGGAAAGCCGCAAAAAGATTAGCCAGTTGTCGAAAGGTTATAAGCAACGCGTGGGTTTATCAGCCGCCCTAATACACGACCCCGAAGTGTTGATATTGGATGAGCCGACGAGTGGTTTGGATCCCAACCAGATCATCGAGATAAGGAATGTTATTAAAGCGCAGGGGCAAAATAAAACCGTACTTTTTTCCTCCCACATTCTGCAGGAAGTGGAAGCCATTTGCGACCGGGTTATCATTATTAACAAAGGGGAATTGGTGGCCGACGATCGTTTAAGCAATCTTTTACAGAACCAAAATACCAATATAGTAAAAGTTACTTTTAAGGAAAAGGTTGAAAAGGAATGGATGCAGGCTTTGCAAGGTGCCGTTTCAATTAAACAGGCAGATGCCTGCAACTGGCAGATTGATTCTGCTGATACAGCAGATATTAAAAAGCAACTGTTTGCATTGAGTTTGCAACACAATCTTAATATTGTTTCTTTGCAAACTGAAGGTGGAAGCCTGGAGGAAATTTTCCGAACACTTACAACCAATGCAAATCAAATAAGTGTATGAGAAAAAGTGCGCGAACAAAGCGCGGAGTTGGAAAGGAAATATCTATCTATAAAACAATTAATCAACAAAATATTTTTACAACATGAGCTACATAGCAAATATTCAGGCACGTCAAATTCTTGATAGCCGTGGCAATCCTACTGTGGAGGTAGATGTGATAACAGATAATGGCATTATTGGCCGGGCTGCCGTACCAAGCGGAGCATCAACCGGTATTCACGAAGCGGTTGAGTTGCGTGACAACGACAAATCGGTTTACATGGGCAGAGGCGTTTTAACCGCAGTAAAAAATGTGAACGATGTAATTGCCGATCCTTTGCTTGGCTGGCCGGTAAACGACCAGGCGGGTATAGATCATAAATTATTAGAGCTTGATGGCACTGATTTTAAAGGAAACCTGGGTGCAAATGCGCTGCTGGCGGTTAGTATGGCAGCGGCAAAAGCGGCTGCACAGGAAAGCAACCTTCCGCTTTTTCGTTATCTCGGTGGCGTAAACGCAACCGTTTTACCTATGCCGTTAATGAACATTCTTAACGGGGGCGCACACGCAGATAATAAAATAGATTACCAGGAATTTATGATTGTACCAGTAGGAGCCGAAACATTTAGTGAAGGTTTGCGTTGGGGGGTTGAAATTTTCCATCATTTAAAAACCGTATTAAAAAAGAAGGGTTACAGCACCAACGTTGGTGATGAAGGTGGGTTTGCTCCTAATATTCAAAGCAACGAAGAAGCGATTGAGACGGTGCTGATGGCAATAGAGGCTGCAGGTTACAAACCCGGCGAGCAAATAGGTATCGCACTGGATGCCGCTTCATCTGAAATGTGGAAGGCTGATGAAAGTGTTTACCATTTTCACAAGAGTGATGGTAAAAAACTTACGGTTGATGAAATGGTGGCATACTGGGTGGAGTGGGCTAATAAATATCCAATCATTAGTATTGAAGATGGAATGGCCGAGGAAGACTGGGATGGCTGGAAGAAGATTACTGATGCCCTTACCGATAAAGTACAGTTGGTTGGTGACGACCTGTTTGTTACCAATACCAAAATTTTACAGCGTGGTATTGATGAAGGTATCGCCAACAGTATTTTGATTAAGGTTAACCAGATAGGAACACTAACCGAAACAATTAATGCAGTTCAACTGGCGCAAACAAGCGGCTATACCACCATTATGAGCCACCGCAGCGGCGAAACGGAAGACACTACTATTGCGGATCTTGCCGTTGCACTTAATTGCGGACAAATAAAAACAGGCAGTGCAAGCCGCAGCGACCGGATGGCAAAATATAACCAGTTGTTAAGAATTGAAGAGATGCTTGGAACGAATGCTAAATATCCCAAAGGCAAAATCAAGTTTGGAAGATAAGTTTGCAGGCACCGCTTGTATCAGTAATTTTATAAGACATACCTAAGCCGGATATGAAAAAAGTATCGTTGTTTTTAAAAATTGTACGCAACAAATACCTGATTGCTTTTGTAGCATTTGTGGTATGGATACTCTTTTTCGACCGAAATGATCTTTTTACACAATGGGATAGAAAGCAGGAATTAAATAAGCTGGAAAAAAGCCGGGCGTATTACCAGAATGAAATTGCAACCGTTAAAAAGGAGTTGCAAAGTTTACAAAACAATGCATCGATTATTGAAAAATATGCGAGGGAGAAGTTTTACTTAAAAAGAGCTAACGAAGATATTTTTATTGTGGAGGATAATGTGCTTTCAAAAAACTGATTTACCCCACAATATATTTATTGATCGTTCGTTTTTAATGTAAGGACAAAAACGGATTTCAAAACTTTATTTATGCCAAATTTTACTACAGAGGATCTTATACAGTATCTGTACCATGAGACCTCCAAAGAACGATCGTTGGCGATTGAGAAGGCACTGGATGAAAACTGGGAATTACAGGAAAAAATCGACGTTTTAAAAGACTCATTACAGAGGCTCGATAAAATTGTTGAAAGCCCCCGCCCACAATCTGTCAGCGCTATTCTCCAATATGCCAGGAGTTCGGCAGAAGTTGAGCAACACTAAGCCGGCTTCATTAAATTGCGTCAAACCGGTATCTTCGATTTTAGTTTATGACTAAGAAAAAAAGATACCGGTTTGTGATTCAACACTTCCTGCAACATGCCCCCAATGCCGAAACAGAACTGCTGTACGACAATACTTACCAACTGCTTGTAGCGGTAATTTTATCTGCACAGTGTACCGATAAAAGGGTAAATATGACTACCCCTGCCGTTTTTGAAAAATATCCGTCAATTAAAGAATTAGGAAAGGCAGCTTACGATCAATTATTCGATCTTATTAAAAGTATATCCTACCCCGGCAACAAAACCCGCCATCTTATTGGTATGGCCGTATTGGTTGAAGAAAAGTTTAACGGCACTATTCCTTTAACTGTAGAGGAGTTAATGCAGCTACCCGGCGTTGGAAGAAAAACAGCGAATGTCATAACTTCCGTGGTAGATAACCAACCTAATATGGCGGTTGATACCCATGTTTTCAGGGTTTCGGCTCGTATTGGTTTAACTACAAATGCAAAAACACCCCTCGCCGCCGAAAAGCAACTGGTTAAACATTTGCCACCGGAGCTGGTATACATTTCGCACCATTGGCTGATTTTACATGGCAGGTATGTATGTGTTGCTCGCAAACCCAAATGCGAAATTTGTGGCTTAAAAGTTGCCTGCAAGTATTACCAAAAATTTAAACCTGCGCCAATTAGTAACGTTGCTTTTCAATGATATTTTTATTCATTCAAACAAACTACCAATGAGAGATAAGTCACCCGGCCTGTTCCTGTTGTTACTGGTGACCATTGCGTTTCATTTTATCTCGCCGGCTCAATATTATACCAGCGACAGCAAGGATTACCAGTTTGAAGCAGGCATTAGCCTTGGTGGTATGGCCTGCATAACTGACTTGGGTGGACCGCGGGGCAAAGGAGGCTATTATTTAAATGAAATAAACTGGCAAAACACCCAACCCGCTGCCGGTATTTTTGCCCAAGTACTTTACAAAAACATTGTAGGTGTTAAGCTGGAAGTGACCATTGGAGGTGTAAATGCGTACGATAGCATTTTAAAAGGAATAGCCACCCAAAAAGCAATTGGGCGGTACGAGCGTAATCTCAGCTTCAAAAGTGGCATCAAAGAAGTTTCGTTAATGGCTGAGTTTTACCCGCAAATACTTATTAGAAATTATGAAAATTACCTGCCACGCCTGATGCCCTACATTACGGCCGGTTTTGGTATTTTCTCGTTCAACCCAAAAGCACCTTTAAATGGAGAATGGGTTCCGCTTCAACCGTTAAGCACCGAGGGACAGGGGTTTGCAGAATATCCTGACCGGAAAGTTTATTCACTTACACAAACAAACGTTCCGTTTGGCGGTGGTGTTCGCTACGAGTTTAAGCGCTTCAACCTCCGGATGGAATTTATTAACCGCGCTTTATTTACCGACTACTTGGATGATGTAAGCAAGGATTATATCGATCCCGACTTATTTGATAAACATCTAGAAAAATCGCAGGCTGCAAAAGCCCGTGTTTTATACAATCGTAGTTTTACGGCAACAGGGTCTACCATTAAACGCGGGAATGTAAAAAACAACGACTCCTACCTTTCGGTAAATGTAAAACTGAGTGTTAAGTTAGGTAGTGGAGATAGTTTTTTATTTAACCGAAACCGATCGGGTATTGGTTGCAAAACGTGGTAACTACTATCTAATTTAACCAAGTGGAGGCTGTTATGTGTAATTCCTCTTTATCTTAGAGGCAGAAACGTTTTCTATGAAACACCGCATAAATCTTTTATTGTTTCTCCTGGCGAGTTTTTCATCATCTGTCTGCTTCTCCCAATACTATTATTACAACAACACCTATTACGATAAAGATCTATTATTTGAAGTGGGTGGTGGCATTGGCGGAATGAATGCCCTTACCGATCTGGGTGGCTCAAAATCGAATAACGGTTTTTACCTTAATGAGCTTACCCCGAAAAACACAAAATTTAATGCTGAGTTCTATATAGCTGCCATGTACCAGCAAACTTTTGGTTTGAGATTACAGATTACCTATGGAGGCGTGCAGGGTGCTGACAGTGTATTAAAAGGTACTCAGGGAAAAAGCCGGGGCCGTTACGAACGTAACCTTAGTTTTAAAAGTACCATCCGGGAAGTGTCAGCGGTCTTCGAATTTCATCCATTAATGTTGAAATATTTTGAGGACGGTCCGCCAAGGTTATCGCCTTATTTTATGGCAGGATTGGGCTGGTTCTCTTTTAATCCACAGGCAAGGCTAAATGGTCAATGGATAGACTTGCAACCGTTACGTACTGAAGGGCAGGGTTTTAAAGAACACAAAGGACGGGAGCCATACAATTTATCGCAGGTAAATGTTCCGGTGGGTTTCGGAGTTAAGTATGAGTTGTCTCCATTGTTTAATATCAGGGGAGAATTTTTACACCGTATGTTGTTTACAGACTACCTGGATGATGTGAGCATTGAATATATCGACCCTGCTTTGTTTGATAAATATCTTTCCCCTGCCAAAGCCGCACAGGCAAGGGCACTTTACCAACGTAACCGCACACCCACTACAATTGCGCCAGGAACTCAACGGGGCGGCCCTGTTAACGATTCATACATGAGTTTCAATATTAAAGTGGGAATAGTGCTCGGCAGAGAGAAAAGATGATATTGCGCCAGGAGATAACCCCTTATTCAACGAGCATTTTCTTTATTACTTCCACCAATTCGCCTTTGGTTATGGGCACCCCCATAATTTTATTGTAGGCTTTAGCGTCAATTAAATATTTGTCACGAATAATCTTGATGAGTTGCCCGTTGTTTATCTCCGGAACTAACACCTTATCGTAATTCTTAAAAATATCACCGAGGTTTTTTGGGAAAGGGCGAATGTAACGAAGGTGTGCATGTGCCACTTCATGTCCTTCGGCAAGCAACTCGTGTACAGCGCTTTTTATAGCGCCATAGGTACTTCCCCAACCCAGTACAAGAATTTTACCTTTTTCCGGGCCACTGTCTAATTTTTGTTCAGGAATGTAATCTGCAATTTTCTCAATTTTCTCTTCCCTTATCTTCACCATCAACTGGTGGTTTTCGGGATCGTAGCTTACGTTGCCGGTTATATTTTGTTTTTCTAGTCCGCCTACTCTGTGCTCCAACCCTGCTGTACCAGGTATAGCCCAGGGCCGGACTAATTTTTCATCACGCAGGTAGGGTTGAAATTTATCTTCATGGTGTCCCAGTTCTGTTTTAAAGCTCACGTCAATGGGTGCCAGGTCTTCACTCTTTGGAAACTTCCAGGGTTCAGCACCATTGGCAATAAAACCATCGCTTAAAAAAATAATAGGAGTCATATGTTGTACAGAAATACGCACTGCTTCGTAAATGGCACTGAAGCAATCACTGGGTGTTGAGGCGGAAACGATCGGCATGGGGCATTCGCCGTTACGTCCATAATAAGCCTGCATCAGGTCGCTCTGTTCGGTTTTGGTTGGCAAACCGGTTGAAGGTCCGCCTCGCTGAATGTTGATAATTATCAGCGGAATTTCTAACATTACTGCCAAACCCATTGCCTCTGCCTTTAATGCCATGCCCGGACCTGATGTTGTGGTAATGCCCAACAAGCCACCATAGCTTGCACCAATTGCAGAGGTGATAGCGGCTATTTCATCTTCTGCCTGGAATGTTTTTACCCCGAAGGCTTTATGCCTGCTTAGTTCATGCAAAATATCAGAGGCAGGCGTAATCGGGTACGATCCCAGAAATAGTTGCAATCCACTTTTTTCACCGGCGGCAATCAAGCCGTACGATAGTGCCTGGTTACCCATGATGCTGCGGTAAACCCCGGCATTCATTTTAGCTTTTTCTACGGTAAAACGGGTGGTAAATGTTTCGGTAGTATCGGCATAATTATATCCAGCTTGTAATGCCCTTATGTTACTCTGCAGTATCGCATCTTTTTTACCAAATTTTTCCGTCAGAAACGTAATGGTATTTTCCATGCTGCGATTATACATCCAGTATAAAAAACCTAGGACAAACATGTTTTTTGCACGGTCTTTTTCCTTTATACCAAGTTCGTAATCCTTTAATGCTTCACGGGTCATTTTGGTTACGTCCATTTTTATCACCTCGTAGTTGGTAAGGCTTTCATCGTCCAGCGGATTTACTCCATCGGGATAATTTGCCAGCCGTAAGTTTTTCGTATCAAATCCATCAACATTAGCAATAATTTTCCCTCCCTTTTTCAGGTTTTTAATATTTACTTTAAGGGCAGCGGCATTCATAGCTACCAGCACATCGCAATGATCACCGGGTGTAAATATCCGATCGCTGCTAAAGTGCAGCTGGTATCCGCTAACGCCTGGCAGGGTGCCCTGTGGTGCACGTATTTCGGCGGGGAAGTCTGGAAAGGTAGCCAGGTCGATACCCAGCATAGCAGTATTATTGGTAAACTGGCTGCCGGTTAATTGCATTCCATCCCCACTATCGCCTGCAAACTTTATTACTACGTCCTGTAAAACTTCTTCTTTATAAATCATAGAAAAAAAATTTTCTGTAAAAGTGTTTGCTAAGTTAAACCAGCGTACCTAATTAAAGCAAGCCAATTTTTTGTTGTAGCCAGCGTTTTATAAAGCACCCCGTTTGGCCCACAAAAAACAATCTAAAACCAAAGGTAAGCCTACCCTTTTTGCTTGTGTGAATTAACAATGGTATTACACAGCCTAATATTATATTTGTCATTATCTTTAAAATCCTAAAAAATAAAATATGGCACTTTTTAAATCAGGAAATCCAACACTTTCTGAAAAGATTTTTAGCAAGAGCATTACAAACGAACAGGACAGTGGCGTAATGACTGCTCGCGGGGCGATCAACAAATTCGGTTTTATTTTTATAATGATGATTGCATCGGCCGCTTACACCTGGCATATGTTTTACCAGGGAAAGGAAGTTTACGGCTTAATGATATCAGGAGCAATTGGCAGTATTGTGGTGGCGCTCATCATGGCATTTAAAAGAAGCTGGGCTCCATACCTTGCACCCTTATACGGTTTGCTGGAAGGCTTATTTTTAGGTGCATTGTCTGCCATCATTAATGCGGCAATGGCAGAGTCTTACCCAGGTATTATTATGCAGGCGGTGACCCTCACTTTTGGTGCAGCTATCGCAATGTTCCTGTTGTATAATTTCCGCATTATAAAAGTAACAGAGCGTTTTAAATCCATTCTTTTTACGGCTACTATTGGTATTGGTATTTTTTACCTCCTTGCCATGGGGCTTCGCATGTTTGGCATCGACATTCCTTTTTTACACGAGGGAAGCGCAATGGGTATTGGGTTTAGTGTTTTTGTAATTGCTATTGCCGCTCTTAACCTGATCATGGATTTTGACATGATTGAAAAAGGAGCCGAAATGGGTGCTCCAAAATACATGGAGTGGTATTGTGCATTCGGTTTACTTGTTACTATTGTATGGTTGTACATAGAGATATTACGCCTGTTAACCAAATTAGGAGGACGAGATTAATACGGTCTTAAAACACCAGCAAAACCGCCCCGAAATTTTGGGGCGGTTTTCTTTTAAGTCTTTTACCCCAATCTCCAAGATTAACGGGTTACAAAACTTTAGCGTTCCTATTTTTTACATTTGCACCTATGCAACTCCCTTCTTCTCTTTTACAAAATGCAGTGAATGAATTTTCGAAACTGCCCGGCATTGGAAAAAAAACAGCTTTACGATTGGTTTTACATTTACTAAAACAGGACGAGGGCGAAGTACAGCAGTTCAGCGATGCGTTGACAAAAATGCGCTCGGATATAAAATATTGCCAGCGTTGTTTCAATATCAGCGATGCCGACATCTGCTCCATATGCGCTAACAGTATTCGCAACCAGCGATTGATTTGCGTGGTGGAAAACATAAGGGATGTGATTGCTGTTGAAAGCACCCAGCAATTCAACGGTACCTACCATGTTTTGGGCGGTATAATTTCTCCGTTAGATGGAATTGGGCCCGACCAACTAAATATTGAAGGGCTGTTGAGCCGCATTAAAAAAGAAGAGACAGAAGAATTGATTTTTGCGCTCAATCCCACTATACAGGGCGACACAACCATCTACTACATTCAGAGAAAAATACAACCGCTAATTTGTAAGATCACCACTATTGCAAGGGGTATTGCCTTTGGTGGAGAACTGGAATATGCGGATGAAATGACACTTGCCCGCAGCATTAGTAACCGTTTGCCGGTAAGCCAGTATGTGCAGTAATAAAAAATTTTAATTGCATTGCCACCTTTTAGTAGTAAGCTACGTACTAATGTTGTTACATTGAGTGTAGCTTTCATTTTACACTTAATACAATAAAACATGAGCAAAAATCAAAAACGGTTTGGAATAGTGCTATTGATTGTGGTGATAGCCGGGGTGGCTATCGGCTATTTTGTTTGGAATAAACCCAGGCGAACCGTTGCCGACGAAAAGGGGATCGAGCTAACTGCTGCTGCCCTCGTAAAAGAGTTTCAGGCAAATGAAACTGCAGCCAATGCAAAGTATCTTGATAAGGCAATGCAGGTTACCGGGGTTGTATCCGAAGTAAGTAAGAACCAGGAAGGAAAAACCACTGTTATGCTTTCTTCGGACGATGCGATGACCGGTGTTTTCTGCACAATGAAAGATGCTGCCACCGTCACTTCGGGAGAGACCGTAACCATTAAAGGGTTTTGCAGTGGCATGTTAAGTGATGTGCGGCTTCGCGATGCCATCCTTGTAAAATAAAAGCGATCGTTAAATCATTTACAAAAACCGTCATAATATCTCTGTATGAAAAAACAAGTGCGGCTTTTGATTATCCTGGTAGTTGTAGTTGCCGGTTGTAATTACGACAAAGGTGAACTGATATATCCACCAGTGAGCGTAATACCTGCGGGTTGCGATACATCGGCGGTTAAATACAGTGTTGATGTGGTGAACATACTCCGTACCAACTGCTACATATGTCACAGCGGTTCTGCTTTGGCTGGCGCAGGTTACAAATTGGATACTTATTCGGGCGTAGAAATTATGTCGAGAGGTAATAAGCTGGTACAGGCAATCACCCACACCGGCCCCGTGTTCACCTATATGCCTCAGGGTGCTCCAAAATTGGCTCCCTGCGATATTGCCAAAATAAGAACCTGGGTGCGCAACGGAGCCCTTAATAATTAGTCAATAAAAAATCAAACAGTAAACTATGAAACACATCTTTTTTCTGGCATTCACCATTATTGTTGCCACAGCACTAAACGCACAAAAAATATTGAGTACAAAAACCGGCAGCATTTCTTTTTTTTCCAGCGCAACACTCGAAGATATTGAGGCGAAAAATAGCGAAGTGGAAAGTAAACTACTTACGTCTAACGGGCAGGTTGTTTTTTCTCTTCTTATAAAAGGCTTCCGGTTCGATAATCAAATGATGGAAGATCATTTCAACGAAAATTACTTGGAGAGCGCAAAATTTCCCAAGTCTACTTTTAAAGGCTTTATCACGAATATAAAAGAAATTGATTTTTCAAAAGACGGCACCTACCCGGCAAAAGTATCCGGCGATCTTACCCTGCATGGCGTCACCAAAAAAATTACCACCAACGGAACGATAGCTGTAAAAAATGGTAAAGCGGCTGCTAAATCTAAGTTCAACATAAAACTGAAGGATTATGGAATTGGTGGTACCATGATAGGCAGTAAAATAGCCGAGAACATTTCCATCACGGTGGACTGCCAATACTAATTCATCTTCAAATACCAAAACTGTATGCGCACTCAAATGGTTGTTGTAATTATTGCCGCCCTGCTGTCGGGCAA
>JANPIA010000195.1:0-4462 GCA_031424735.1 Segetibacter sp. | reverse complement strand
TTGCCATGATCCTTCCACTGACCAGCTACAACTTCGGCTATTGGTTTAATAACGGCAAGCCACCACACACGTCCAGGTTCTCTCCACTGGACCTACTGGAAGATTTTTTTGGCGGTTCGCAATGGATAAAATTTTATCTGTTCCTCATCATTCTCATAGTTGTGGTTCATTTTAAAAGCTGGAAAACATTTCTTTCGGATAAAAAAGCAACTTTTTTCCTCCTGTTGACCTTGGGGGTTTTAGTGGAAGCTGCCATTTTCCAGGTGACCAGCTACACACCTACCAACAACAATATCTTTTTTCACAGCTTTGCCTTTGCGTTTATTTTTTCTTTTCTTGCCGATTACCTGAAGCTTGATTTCAGTAACCGAAAACCACTTGTCATTGGCTTTTTAGGATTGATGCTTTGGTGGAGCGGTATCTTCTGGAAATATATGCAGCGGTTTGCGGAGAGAGTATTTCCCGTTAAAGAGGCCAGCACTGCCTCGGCTGAAAACATCATTAATAAAAAGACATACGTTATCCGGCATGAGGAGCCTGAAATCCCAATGTCTGAATGGACATTTTCGCGGTTGAAATCATTTGAAAAAATTTATATGCCTAAGGCTACCGTAGAGGGTATTGACAGGTTGTTGGCCAACGACACTTTAAAAAATAAGCCAGGTCTTCGTGTATTAAATATGACTGAGTTGACACCGCTTACTGCCGAGATGCCTTTCCAGTTAGAGCGAGGAACCGAGATTCCGTTGTGGCATCACCTGGGTGTAGGCATGTTTAACAAGGAAGCAGCTATGTTTGAAAAGCGTATTGTGAACAAAGAATACGATGTTGTATTGTTTGAACACATTCCCAATTTAAATAACTTCTACCCTTTCCGTACAAGAGACACCTTGCTCCAACATTATAATAAGGTTGACTCCTTCCCTGCCCCAAGAAGAGGCGATACGCAGGGCATGATTGAAGTTTATTACCGGTAATAAAGACCAACATTATGACTGAAAGGAATGACGATTCTATTTTAAATGGAAAGTTATTCCTTTTTGATTTACTCCACTGCAGAGATTAAGCATCGGTGAAGGTGTAATGACTATTAAGCCTGAAATCAAGTGGAATGTCATAAGAGCGGTGCAGTTAAACGAAAAAATTCAAAAGTTCAAGTTTTTAAGTGTTAAATTTAGAAATCTCTGGACGAGGTGAGTGCGGTTTAACAAGCGGTAAACGCATAAAATTTTCCGACGAAAAATAATAAATCGGCGCCAAGTCTTAAAATCCATTCCGCCTTTTGCTGACTTCATCGATACTACTGGAACAGTCCAAATTCATTCGACTATTTTGCATACAGAATTTAAAATTCTTATGATAACCCCAACCATGCAATTCAAAGACATCGCCTCTTATTTTACCGGCCTGTTATTACTCGCCATCACATTTACCAGTTGTACTAAAAATTTTGATGAACAATTGGTTCAGCAACAACCGGAGTCTGCTATACAAACAGCAGCTTCAACTACTGCCAGCACCGAAACCATAAAGACGATTAACGTCAACATTTTTGGTGGGGTAAACAGCTATACTGCCACAAACTGGAATAACTGGAACACATCAGCTTCCCTTACCTCAGGAGTGTTTAATTATACTGATGGCACTTCCTCCACGGTCACGGCTGCTATTGGTTTACAGACAGGTGTAGGGGACAACGGAACTGGTTATACCACCACCATGGCTCCAAAAGAAGTAGGCCGTTATGCCAGCTTTTCAACGTCAACCAGAAACCTTACACTCTCGGGTTTGGATAGCACAAAAACATATGATCTGGATATTTATGCTTCTCGTGCCGGTACATCCAACAATACCACCCGGTTTACTGCGGCAGGGAAAATCATCGATGTCAAAACTGACAATAACCTGGCTACACCTGCTTTATTTACGTCACTAAAATCCGCTGCAGGTAAAATTGTAGTAAAGATTGACAAGTTAACTACATATAACTACATCAATGGTTTCAGCCTGAGAGAGAAGTCCGGCACCACAACTGATGTAACTCCTCCCCCGGATACGATTGTTACGGTTGACCCAGTACCTTCAGGAAAAGTTTATACGCTGCAACGCAACACCGGTAATGATATTTACATTCCTGATGCAAGCAGCCGTGGATGGAAAGGTGGCGATACCCTTCGTATTCCGGCGGGGAACTACCATAAAATTGTTATAGGTAATTTTCAGGGGAATGCCACCAACCCGATTGTGATCATCAACTATGGTGGTCAGGTGGTTGCCAGTCAAATTACGTTTGACAACAACGCAAGTTATTTTAAGTTAACTGGTGCAGGAGACCCTTCAATTACATATGGTTTTAAAGTAGCAAATAGTGGAAACCTTGTTGGTATAGGCGTAGGACTTGCGCATCATGTTGAAGTATGTAATGTAGAGGTAACTGGTGCAGAAGTTGGGTTTATTTTTAAAAAGAATCCTATTAGCACTGATTCCCGCAGCATTGCCCCTAACTATGTATTGAGCAACTATAAAATCCATCACAATTACCTCCATGACATTAAAAATGAAGGCATGTACATTGGCCACACTGCTCCGGATGGTGATCCTGCTCGGAATTATCTCCTGCCACTTCGCATGGACCAGATTGAGATAGCTTATAATATCGTAAGCAACACAGGATGGGATGGAATTCAACTTTCCAATGCCCGCAACGGCGCTAAAATTCATCATAATACAGTAACTAACTATGGATCTGTTAATGCAGGTTCACAACAGGCCGGCATTATTATGGGTGGCAACACCACTGGTGACATCTATGATAACGTGGTAACAAAAGGCACCGGAAACGGCATACAGGCCTTTGGTTATGGCACCATCCGCATATTTAACAACACGGTTGAAAATGCAGGGGTAAATGGATCCGCAGATGGCGTTGAATCGGTCTTTTGTAATGACCTGATTACGACAACAGAAACAAATCCAAAACAGCAAATCCTGTTTTACAAAAACACCATTAAGTTTCCAAAGCCCAAAGGCGGTTTAAGAGTGGGTGCTTATAAAAGCAACAGTTTGCCAAGCAGCATCACCGACAACACGGTTTATTTACTCAATGCACCTGTTGACTGGCTAAAATGGTATCTTGTTACTCACGTAGCAGGAAGTACCATTTCAAGCAATACTGTCGTACGCTAATTAAAACTACTTTTATCGCATTAGTGTGTTTGAGTAATCTAAGATTTGTAAAAGTTTTAAATAGACCCAACTGCTAAAAACAATTGGGTCTATTTTTTTGTTGGTGATGTGAACTCTTTGTAATAGATGAGTGGACTTTTCAACCAATGCTAACAATGACAATTGGTTCCGGCACCTATGCAGGCTATAGATATTTTAGCGTGTTTTCCTATTTACTTACTTCAACGCGGCGGTGTTTGAATGTTTCCAGGTTTAGTTGACTGATTATTATACCTCCAATTATAACCGGCATCCATAATCTTGCCTCCACTATAAGGCCGATAACAGGTATCATAATAATATATGGTGAAGCCATGACTAAAAAATTCAGCACATTTTTTTTGTTGTCAGATAATTCTGCGATTTTAAAAAGAAAATAAAAAACAATAATACTGAAGGTGATGCCCATAAAACTGGCAATATTCAGGATGTTCAGATTACGGAAGAGCTTTAGCCCCCCTGTTACTGCGCCTGCCTCACTATGACCAATAAATAGGCGAAGACCTATCCAAGTTAATAAATAAAGTAACACCGGTACGATGGTTAGGCGTATCCACCTGGATTGAAATCCATAACTGCTATAATAAACAGCAGCCATAAAACTCAGGTTCACCAAAGCAGATTCATGGTTGAGGGCAGCCAGTATTATAGTAAGGTTTAAAAGAACGAAGTAAAGCCAACGCTTTGTTTGTAAAAATTTCAAAAAAAGTAGGCAGAAAACAACTATAAAGAAGTAGGTAAGATTATCGTATGGTGTTGCCACATATTCGAGAAAGCCAGTCAGAAAAATGATACCCGTAGTGATGAATATTTTTCTTAGCACTGTCATTTCAAACAGGCTAACTGAGTCGAAAAGATATAATAAAGCAAATGACGTCAGAATAGTGAAAAGGGTTGCCACCAGAAAATAGGTAAAATAAAAAGCGGGATCAGCCTCCGCATCCATGGCCGTTAATCGTTTATCATAAATGGAACTGCCTTTTGTCTTTTTTATTTTAGAACCATCTGTCATCTTGGAATAAAGCTTCAAGAAAAAAGCTTTACCTAAAACACGGTAACGGAACACGTCGTTATTGTAAAAATTTTTAAAGCCTTTTTCTGAATATACATCTAGCATGTAGTTGCCTGTATACCTAAAAAAGATGATATACTGTACAAAAAGCGGTAAAAGGATACCGATGATCACATATCGCAGCACAGTACTTCTATTGATACTCTTCATAAACGTAGTTAGTCA
>JANPIA010000194.1:0-13775 GCA_031424735.1 Segetibacter sp. | reverse complement strand
CATCCAGGGTGGTTATTCAAACAACGGATCCCGGCAACCCGAAGCTGGTAAAGTATTTAGATGAAAATGGTTTGGTAACCGATGCGGATAAAACCCGCTTTAGCAAGTACCGGGAAATAGTCAACACCATTGTAAATGTATCGTGGGTTACCGGCGCATTGATGTTGTTATTTGCATTGCTGGTGTTCTCGTTATTTATACAGCTTACCATCTCCTCTACAAAAACAGAGATCAATCTTTTGATCACCTTAGGGACATCGCCCAAACAATTACAGCGGTTTTTAATGAAACAGTTTATGCCCACTAATGTTATCATCACACTACTGTGTATTGTGGTAGTGGCATCACTTCAATGGTTGCTGAAAAAATTTCTTGATAAACAAAACATGCACATCAGCCCCTGGCTATCCTACTACACGGCAATAGCTGGTGCCCTTATATTGCTGGTGCTTTGGCTGGTGAATATTCAAACCATCCGCAAGTATATCAGGAAAACGGAAAAGTGATGAAAGCGTGCTAACTACTTTAACGCTGGTACAGGTTCTACCCATGCATCACTTTCTTTTAAAAGAAGAATTAATTCCGATACGGCAACATCGTTGTCAACGTTTCTTTTCACCACTTCTTTACCACGGTATAGGGTGATCTTGCCCACGCCACTGCCAACATAACCAAAATCAGCATCAGCCATTTCGCCGGGGCCATTCACTATACATCCCATGATGGCGATCTTGACTCCTTTTAAATGATTGGTGACCGAACGAATTTTCGCAGTTGTTTCCTGCAGGTCGAACAATGTACGCCCACACGATGGGCAAGAAATATATTCTGTTTTGGAGATGCGGGTTCGGGTTGCCTGTAGTATAGTAAAGGCGGTGCTGTTTATAAATTGCTCGGGCGAAGTGTTATCTGCATAATTTCTGCCGGATGCATTTTGCTGGTTGCTTTCAGCAAACAGTTGATAGCTTTTAGATGTCATGCCCAGGCAGATCCCATCGCCCATCCCATCTAATAATAACGCGCCACATTCGGTAGCATAATGGATAAGGTGCTCATCGGCAGTTTGCCACGCGCTGTCGCAAATTATTACCAAGGGGTTTTGAATGTTGCGTTGCATCAGCTCAATGAACATACGGCGAACCGCAGGCATTGCATGTTTGCTGGCGCTGCTAAGGCAGATGACCACGGTTTTGTCGGTGGCAATGGTTGCCAGCAGTTCTGCCACACCTTCGAGGTGTGGCAGAACTTTTTGCTCGCTAAAACAATCGATCATCACAAAATTGATGATGCCACTTTTTACTTCGGCTTCAGCAAATCCACTCTCCTCGTATATAGGGAAATACTTACTCTTATCCTCAGCTTCCTGCCAGGTAGCCGGGTATACAATTACTTTCAAGGTACCAGGCAATGCAAAATTCAATAGTTGGTGACCAGTAAAAACATAGTCGGCAGCCGCATCACCAATCATCCACTTATCAGTTTTTTCATCGTAGGTATATCCAATACTTTGGAGGTTTTGTGGTGTAATTTTTTCAACTTTACTTAAGTCGGCAATTACAACCGGTACATGTTTGTCGCCGATGTTACCCACTGCAAAAGTTCGGCGCCGTTTATATTCAAAAGGTGAGTAAGGCAATGTTCCAGTCAATGCAGGAATTAAAGAAGGCGTTGTTTGTCGATCATTGTTGGTTGTTTTAACTTTTGTTTCTTCTTTCTCTCCACCATCCCCCAACGACCAACCATCAACCTTCCTTCTGTCATCTGTCATCTGCCATTTGTCAACTACATACCTCTTCACCAAATCCCTGCAAACCGGTATTTCAAACTCGGGGTCTTCTGTAAGGGAAACGCGGATGGTATCGCCTATGCCATCTTCCAGTAAAGTGCCGATACCTGCAGCGCTTTTAACCCTTCCATCTTCACCATCGCCGGCCTCTGTTACGCCAAGGTGTAGCGGGTAACATTCACCAAACTCGTTATCCATTTGTTGTATCAGCAGTCGATAAGCCTGCACCATTACCTGCGGGTTACTGCTCTTCATGCTAAGCATGATGTTGTGATAACTTTCGCTGCGGGCAATGCGTAAAAATTCCATCGCACTTTCCACCATACCCATGGCAGTATCGCCATAGCGGCTCATGATCCGGTCGCTGAGGCTTCCGTGGTTGGTACCAATTCGCATCGCCGTTCCATGCTCTTTGCAAATCTTTACCAATGGAGTAAAACGGTCACGGATGCGGTCAATTTCTTCATGGTATTCGGCATCGGTGTAGTCAATAAAAGCAAACTTCTTTTTATCAACATAGTTGCCCGGGTTCACCCTTACTTTCTCTACTATTCGTGCGGCAATTTCGGCTGCATTGGGGGTAAAATGAATGTCGGCAACAAGAGGTGTATTATAACCCCGTTTGCGCAGTTCATCTTTGATATGCTGAAGATTCTCCGCTTCTTTTTTACTGGGGGCGGTAATACGAACCAGCTCCGCTCCTGCTTCTATACACCGGATCGATTGCTCCACCGTAGCCATCGTATCCATGGTGTCGGTGGTCGTCATAGTTTGCAGGCGAATCGGATGAAAGTTACCCAACCGCAGATCGCCGATGGTAACTTCACGCGTTTGCAAACGTTTATATTCAGTAAGAGAGTTACAATATAATTGCATAGTGGTAGATGTGAGTCGCTTTAACAAGCGGCGAGGTACAAAAGTAGCAACTCTAAGCCTAAGCCGTTTTCATGAAAAATGACTTGCAGTTGTTGTAAAAGATCACCAGTCTTTTTCAGGGGTATTGCCCCCTTGGTTTTTCTGTTTCTGCCTGTTTTGCTGCAGCTTTTTTTCCTCCTGCCGAACGGCGTTCAGCATTTTTTCCGCTTGCTTTTGGTTTAGCTTACTTTGGTTTTTGGGTTGATCCTGCTGATCGTTTTTATTGTCCTGGTTATTCTTTTTATCCTGGTTATTTTGCTTAGGCTGATCTTGTTTTTTTAATTCATTGATGGCTTTCTGCAGGTTTTCACGCACCTGTTCATCTGTTGAATTTTGGCGAAGCGATTCCTTGTAGGCCTCTATACTCTCCTGCAGCTTGTTTTCATTCGTTAATACAACCCCTTTGTTGTAAGCCGAGTTTGCCTTCAATGTTTTATCGCCAATTTCCGATGCGGATTCAAATGCTTTTTGCGCATCGTCTGCCTTTTTTATTTTATACAATGCATTGCCCAGGTTGTATTGGGCTTCTACATTTTTATCGTTTTTTGCAATTGCTTTTTTGTAAAGATCGATCGCTTTTGAATAGTCGCTCTTTTTGTAAGCATCGTTACCCTGCATTACCAGTTGCTTATCGCTTTGTGCGAAAAGCTGGGTGGTGATGCCTGTGAAAAATATAACGAGTGCAAGTTTCATCAGATCCATTTTATTTTGCGTTCCGGGATAAGTGTTTCCAGCAATAACAACAATACGGCCAGTAATAAAAACCATTGAAAATAGGGAGTAAAGTCGCGGTGCTGGCTTCCGCCGATGTTTTTCTTTTCCATGGTATCCAAGTCCGCTACAAGCTGCGTTGCGGCAGCATCGGCATTCGATAAAAGTTGGTAAGCTCCCTGCGTTTTTGAAGCAATTTCCCGCAGTATTTGCTCATTTAATTTTGAAATTACTACGTTGCCATTTACATCTTTTTTAAAATCGTTTGTTGTTGGGTCAAAGATGGGTGAACCATCTGGTGAGCCAATGCCTATGGTATGTACCACCACGCCACTTTCTACCATTTGCTGCATGGTTTCCCCCGTTTTTTCATCATGATCTTCTCCATCCGAAATCAGTATGATGGCTTTGTATTTTTTCTCTTTATTATTTAGCGATGCATTGCAAATGCGTAATGCATCCGATAGCATAGTTCCCTGCAATGGTACTATATCGGGCGACAGGTTGGAGATGTACATTTTAGCCGCCGCCAGGTCGGGACTGAGTGGCATTTGCAGGTAAGCCTGCCCGGCAAACACTACCAAACCAACACGATTGTCTCCAATTTTATCTACCACTTTATTTAAAAACTGCTTAGCCCTTTCAAGACGGTTAGGTTTAATATCCTGTGCAAGCATGCTGTTACTCACATCAACCGCTACCATTACATCAATGCCTGTTTTGTTGCCTTCGTTAGCCGATTTTGGTGTGCGCAGGTTTGCAGCAGCAATCACACAAAACAATATTGCCACAACCTTTAAAAAAAACTTGATTGAAAAATTAAGCGGCGAATAGGTACTTGTTAACCGGCTGATCAGTTCGGGATCGCCTAATTTTTTTTTCACGCCTTTTTTCCATTGCAATACATAAACGAACAGCAGTGCCAAAGGCAGTGCTACAGCCAGTCCAAAAAGGATTTCTTTGTATTGAAATGAGAACATATTTCTTTACTAAGGGTGCAATCTACCCGATACTTTATTAAGGAAAAACCAAAAATGAAGATGCCATAGCAACTGTTGCCGGCGCAATTACCTTTTTCCTTTTTTAAAATCTAACCGATCAAAAATCTCATTTAATATTTTCAAACGCCCATTAAACATGTCCATATCGTGCGGACCTTCCACATTCAGCACAAACATATAAGGGTGGCGATTTTCTACGATCCAGCCTACAACCCAGCCAATTGAGTTTCCATTCTCTTTAAATCCCCAGCCTGTTTTATAGCTCAACGAATAACTTGCATTGGTCTCCTGCAACATTACATCCCTCACTATACGCATCGTCCGCTTTTGAAAAGGCAACTGGTCGAAGTACAACTTCTTAACCAATCCCAATTGTTCATCTGGTGTGATCTTCACCGTGTTATCCAGCCAAAAACTATCAACGGTTTTGATAACCGCTTTTTCGTAGCGTGAGCCATACCCCATCGAATCAAGAAATTGCTGTAAGGTGTCTTTTCCAATTCTTCTGGCAACCTCCTGGTAGTAAGGAACACACGATACTTTAAAAGCCTGCGCCATCGTAAGGTCTTTGTTACATTCGGTACGGGAACGCTCAATGCCGTCCCACTTTATCATCATGTTCTCATTTACGATCTTCCCGGTTTCCAGCCCAATAAGTGAGTTGACTATTTTAAACGTGGAAGCGGGTAAGTAGGCGCTGTCTTTAAAGCGGCTCAGGTTGTAAACAGTGAAGTCGCCCTGGCCATTGTCGTAAAAGCCAAAGGTGCCAACTACTTTATTTGCATCAAATATCTTCTGTAAACTTTCCTCGTTGTGTACGTTGTTAGGGCTGCATGCATACAGCGAGAAAGATAGAGAACACAGGACCAACCATCGGCTCATAAAAAATAAATTTGCGCAAAGCTATTGTATAAAACTTTTGCTGAAGCCTGCGATTGCCTTTAGGTCATTATCATAGTTCGCCCTGTAGCTCTATCCTTTCAATACGCCTAAAGCTTTGCCCACTTTTGTAAATGCCACAATGGCTTTGTCAAGATGCTCCTGTTGATGGGCGGCGCTTAGCTGAACACGGATGCGCGCAAGTCCTTTTGCCACTACCGGATAGAAGAAGCCAATAACGTACACACCTTCCTCCAGCAACTTTGCGGCAAACTCCTGTGCAACGGTTGCCTCGTACAGCATGATAGGAACAATAGGATGATCACCGGGTTTAATGTCGAAACCGGCTTCGGTCATTTTGCTGCGGAAATAGTTGGTACTGTATTCCAACCTGTCGCGAAGTTCCGTGGTTTCTGTAAGCATTTCCAGCACGGCTATAGACGCACCAACAATACTTGGTGCCAAAGTATTACTGAAAAGGTAGGGGCGACTGCGTTGCCTAAGTAACTCAACAATTTCTTTTCGTCCGCTGGTAAAGCCACCGGAGGCACCGCCAAGGGCTTTGCCTAATGTACCGGTGATGATATCGATCTTACCCATCACATTCCGGTATTCGTGGGTGCCCCTGCCCGTCTTACCCAAGAAACCACTTGAGTGTGATTCGTCGATCATAACAATGGCATCATATTTTTCTGCCAGTTCGCAAATAGTATCCAGTTGCGCAATGGTTCCATCCATACTAAAAGAGCCATCGGTAACAATAACCCGGCTGCGCGAAGTTTGTGATTCTATCAATTTCGCTTCGAGATCGTCCATATTATTGTGCTCGTAACGGAAGCGTTTGGCTTTGCATAAGCGAACACCATCAATTATGGAAGCATGGTTTAACGCATCGCTGATAATTGCATCTTCATCCGCAAACAAAGGTTCAAATACACCACCGTTTGCATCAAAAGCCGCTACGTATAAAATGGTATCTTCTGTGCCTAAAAAATCCGCGATCTTTTGTTCAAGTTCTTTATGAATATCCTGCGTACCGCAGATAAACCGTACACTGCTCATGCCATAGCCATGCGTATCAATAGCACTGTGTGCTGCCTTAATAACCCGCAGGTCCGATGATAGACCGAGGTAGTTGTTTGCACAAAAATTCAACACCTTTTTACCGTTCACTATTATCTCGGCACCCTGCTCACTGGTAATGATCCGTTCTTTTTTAAATAAGCCGGCAGTTTCAATTTCGGTAAGTTCTTCTGCAATACGGGCAACGAATTTTTCATTCATACAAGCAAATTTTTAGAGCGCCAAAGGTAATGGATGAATAATAAAATGACAGGTAGCTGTAACTTAAAAGAGGTTTGCACGTACTAATAAGCAAAGAAGCATCGTGCATAAAAAAAATAATAACTTGTACTTACTGGGTGGTGTGTTGCTGATAGCAGCCGTACTCTTTTGTATAAGGTGCAGCAATATTGATAGTACACCTGCTTCAGGCACAATGGCAAGGCAGAACCCGCCATCAAAAGGTCATTCAACCACCACAGAATTTATTTTTTGCGAGTCAGTGAACCGCCTGATGATGATTTCGATTTTTAAATAATGTTAGCGGGTTTATGCGGTATTTTTTTTCTTTGCAGTGTAACATTTTCTTTACCGCTTCGTATAACTTACAAAGCAACCACAGCTACAAGAAACTGCAATGACGGAAAAACAATACAATGAATGTGTAAACTTATATGCAGACAATGCATACCGGTTTATATATAAAAACCTGCGGCACGAAGAAGATGCCAGGGATATAATACAAACGGCTTTTGAGAAAATGTGGAAGAACAGGGATGCGGTGGAGTTTGATAAGAGCAAGTCGTATTTGTTTACAGTAGCCTACAACCAGATGATCGATCACCTGCGAAAAAATAAAAAAATAACACTGAGCAATGAATTTGCAAACGATGTAAGAGCAGACTACCAACCACAACACAATGCAAGAAAAATATTGCAGGTAGCGCTCGAAAAGTTAAACCATACCCAACGCAGCCTGGTAATGTTGAAGGACTATGAAGGCTACAGTTATGAAGAGATCGGCAAGATAACAGGACTAAATGAAAGCCAGGTTAAGGTTTACCTGCACAGGGCGCGAATTACATTGAGAAATTATTTGGTTAGCAGGGAGAATGTGTTGTAGGGTTGGTGGTTGGGTAATTGATAATTGGTGGTTGAGAAGAAAGGTAAATTTAAAAACGGCAATTAAAAACAGTGAACATAAACAGGCATAATTACGAGGAGTTTTTTTTACTGTATGTAGATAACGAGCTTAGCCGGGATTTACGTACTGAGGTAGAGATATTTCTCCAGCAAAATCCAGATCTCGGGGAGGAGATGGCGATGCTTGTGCAAACTACGTTGCCGCACGATGATGTTCATTTTACAGATAAATCTTTTTTATATAAAGCCGAACAAGGCATAGGCCTGGCTAATTATGAAGAATATTTTTTGATGTATGTAGATGAGGAGTTAGGCATAGCAGAAAAAGAAGAAGTCGAAAAATTTGTTTTGCAGCATCCTCCTTTGCAGGAGAGCTTTACCAGGCTTCGTTCAGCAAAGCTTGAACCCGAGCTAGTATTGTTTACAAGCAAAGAAATATTGTATCGTACAGATGCAAAGGTGGTTCCATTTGGTTGGCGGCGCATTGCGGTTGCTGCGGCTTTAATGGGTTTGGTTGCTGCACTGTGGTTTACCACCGGCAACAATAATGCAGATGAGGTATCGATTGCCTCCAACGGTGATAAAATTCTGGTGCCGTTAATAAATGACTCTAAAAATTCCCCTGTTAGCCAACAGCCGAAAAACGCTTTTCACCCCACAGGTAGCAGCCCCGCAAATACAAAAAATATTGCGGTTACCAGTAGGCAACAAAATGCCAGGGTACAAAGTCGGCAAACAGATGAAGTAATACAGAATGCGAAGTTATCAAGGGATAATGTAAACTTATTGGCGGTTGAAAAAAATGACATCGCGCCGATAAAAAACGCAGCCAGCATCAACATGAAAACAAATGATTTGCCAGTTAGTAATGGCGAGCCAGCAATTGCGTTGGTTGAAAATCGCCTGCCGGAAAACGAAACCATCATTGGCGATTTAATAAAACCTGCGCTGTATGTGGAACCGGAAATAGAAAACACCGATGATAATACGATATACATCGGCGGCGCCGAAATAAATAAAAATAAACTCCGTGGTCTATTTAAAAAAGCCACTGGTATTTTCGATAAAAGATCTAAAAAAGCTGACAAAGAAAACTCTATACAAATAGCCAGCTTCGAAATAAAAACCAAATAGAAACTCACACACAAAATCACCATTCGTATGAAACGGGTATTTACTTTATGCGCGGCCATGATGGTTGCAGGAACGGCATTTGGCCAAAACGATACAACTACCACCAAGGGCGATACTATTAAGGTGGGTAACATGATCATCATTAAAAAGAAAAAAACGGGCGACGGCGAAGGTAAAAGCACCGTGAGTGTAGAACGTAAGCCAACCAAACCTGGCCGCGTTAGCACCAATTATGGCATTTTAGATATTGGCTTTGCCAACGTAAAAGACGAGACGGTGTACGGCTCCGCAGAAGCAAAAAGTTACTTGAAAACCAACCGACCCGGCGATCCGGCTTTTACTGCCGATGACTTAAAACTTAAAACAGGCAAAACTTCCAATGTGAACCTTTGGTTTTTTATGCAACGTTTAAACATTACCAAAGGAGTGCTGAATTTGAAGTATGGTCTGGGGCTGGAAATGTTCAACTTTCGTTATTCCACCAATATTTCTTACCATAAAAACCCCGCCTATATCTTCAGGGATTCTGTAAGTTTTTCTAAAAATAAACTGTATGCAGGTTACGTTTCAGTGCCGTTTATGGTTAATGTAAATACACGTCCCGGACGAAAACAAGGCTTGAGTTTTAGCGCAGGCTTTACCGCCGGTTATTTAATTGCCAGCCGCAACAAACAGGAAAGCGATGCCCGCGGCAAACAAAAAGTAAAAGGCGATTTCGACCTGGAAAAATTCAGGCTGGCCTATATTGGCGAACTTGGTTTGGGACCCGTTCGCTTATTTGGTTCGTACAGCACTACGGCGTTGCACAGCAAAGGTTTAAAGCAATACCCTTACAGTTTTGGACTGCGCCTTAGTAACTGGTAATTGCTTCTTATAAAAGGTATAAACGTTCCGACTCTTCGGGACGTTTTTTTTATGTCCGGGTACAAACCATACGAATTAAATACTGGAAAGGGAATGTAATTATTCAGCCTGCTTGCCTGCCAGCTTTTCATTTCTCCACCAACGATAACCTATATAACCTATGATGGCAAACGGGGTGAACATAAGGTAAAGCACCCCGGCGTTCAAACCCTGGGCAGGTTTTTCGCCCAACTGCATGGCGGTTTTAGTACAAATGGAACATTGAGCAAAAAGGGCAGTTGACCCAAACGCAAAAAAGATGAGCAGTAAAATTATCGTTCTCCACTTTTTCATAGTTCAATTTTCTGCACCAAAGTTAGGAAGTAATTGGGTGCATGCCTTCTCACAGAATTGTAAAAAGGTTCCACCTAACAATGTTTTACCTTTTGTTAAACAAGGTAGGCTTAAATTTACACCTCCTATATGCCTTACTTCAATTTAAACGACAGCCTTAATTACATTTCCAAACTCACTCCTGCCCGTGCATGGAATGCGCTAAAGGTATTATCGAGCTATCGTTTAAGCAGGTTGTTGGGCAAGCCTATTCAATGGGGCTATCCTATATCGGTGTCGTTTGAGCCTACTACATCGTGCAACCTGCGGTGCCCGGAGTGCCCCAGCGGATTACGCGCCTTTACCCGACCCACTGGTATGCTGAAAAAGGATTTCTTCCGCAAAACCATTGATGACATTTATAAAGAGCTTACCTACCTCATTTTCTATTTCCAGGGCGAACCGTATTTGAATACTGATTTTTTAGAGATGGTTAAATATGCATCTGATAAGGGAATTTACACGGCAACCAGTACAAATGCTCACTACCTCAACGATACCAATGCAAAAAGAACAGTGGAAAGCGGGCTCGATCGGCTGATCATTTCAATAGACGGTACCACGCAGGATACTTACCAGCAATACCGGGTTGGCGGCAACCTTACCAAAGTAATGGAAGGCGCACGTAACATTGTAAAATGGAAAAAAGAACTGAACAGCAAAACACCTTTTGTGTTTTTCCAGTTTTTAGTGGTGAAGCATAACGAACACCAGATTGAAGAGATCAAACAACTGGCAAAGGAAATTGGTGTTGACCAGGTGAGATTTAAAACCGCGCAGGTGTACGATTTTGAGAACGATCCCAACCATTTAATTCCATCGCTCGAAAAATACAGCCGCTACCGCAAAGGTGCTGATGGTAAAATGAAATCGAAAAGCGGCCTGGGTAATCATTGCTGGAAATTGTGGCAGGGCAATGTTATATCGTGGGATGGATTGGTAGTGCCTTGTTGTTTTGATAAGGACGCCACCCACCAATTGGGTAACCTGCAAGTGCAATCGTTTAAAGAGGTTTGGAACAACGACAACTATAAACAGTTCAGAAAGGAGTTAATGACCAGCCGCAAGAACATTGATATTTGCGCCAACTGCAGCGAGGGTTTGAAGGTTTGGGAAGATTGATCCGGACGTTCGTAAGTGTACACCGCGAACATAAAACCGTTTAAGCAACGCAAATGAAATCTCAATACCCAAAACGCAACCAACGGTTCCTCTTTTTATGTTAGCCTGTGATGCTTCTTTTAACAGCCCTGATGCACATAAATGCGGGGAACTCATTCAGTTCTTTAAAATGCCTGGGGTCTAACTTTTTGAATTCAATGGTTGGTTTAGGCTCAACCAATTTATCAATATAAAAACCGTTGTCTGTTAATGGCGATATACATTCATGCAGCGGCCTTCTGTAACTATTTACTTCCACAGGGTGTCCAAAACCCTTCCACGTGCATTTTACATTTTCAACTTCAAAATATTTTTTCGACTTGAAAAAAATAAAGTCGTTAAAGGGATGCTCTATAGAGATTACGAGTATGCCATTGCTTTTTAAAACTCTATTGAATTCACTAATCGTCAAAGTCCAATCCTGGATATAATGTAGGGCCAAAGCACAAAGAACAATGTCACAGGAATTACTTTCTATCATATCCATCCGTTCAGACAGGTCGTGAACAAAAAAGGCTCCTGCGTTATTGTTTCTTTTAGCTGCTAATGCCACCATTTTAGGGCTGAGGTCAAAACCTTGAACCATCGCCCCTTTTGCGATCAAAATTTCAGCATATTTTCCGGGTCCGCAGGCAGCATCAAGAATGGTTTTGCCATTTACATCCGGTAATAAGTCAAGTGTATTCGGTCTGTCGTAATAGGCGTTGTGAGGCTTGTGATCAATAAGTTCGTTATACTTTTCAGCCATTCCTTCATATGCAGCAATAATTTCTTCTTTCATCATTTTGTTGTTTCGTAGTGATTTAAGGTTTACAGCTAACTGGAGATTTGCAAACCTTAAACCTACCCAATCGCACAAAGCCCTCCAAATGCAATCGCCCACAAATTTGTTTATTGACATAAAAGGTTCGCTTTCGTTATTTATTCTGTAACCCTTTATTTCTTTTTTGTTTTGCCTTTCTGAGTTCCTCAGCACATTCATTGAACGACTTTCCCTGGTTATGAATACAGTCGCAAAAATTAAAGCATTCCTGCGTGTTATCTGAGGTTTTACAGTCATTCATACAATCCTGAAAAGTGTTTCTTGTTTTTTTGTTGTAAGCGCTGGTAATAATTAAAGCAGTCAGAATTACCGTAATAAAAACCCCTGCAAAAAATTTAAGTGGAAATTTATTATTGGGGATTATGGGTGTTGAACTGTTAATAGTTGTTGCTGACTTTTTAAATGGCAGGATATATTTTAGTTTGTCATAATTCCAACAAAGTAAATACAGGTTGGCTAAAACCATCAAAGGTGAAGTAACCAACGAACCCTCAAAGCCAACAGCAAGAGATAAAATACAAATGTTTAGAATTAACGGAAAATATAGTACCGCTCCAAGGGTGGATGTACGGGGTATAAGTAAAAGTATCGCGGCGGTCACCTGAACATAACCAATAAATGTATAGTAGTAACCCGTGTGATAAAGCGCCTCGAGGTAGTTACCCATTGGATGTTTGACAGACAGTGACGTAAACCGCTCGTCAAATATCTTGGTAAGCCCGGAGGGTATAAAGCCCGCCGCCAAACCAATTCGATTAAAAATTGCGAAGTATCGAAACCACTTGTTTGATTTTACACTTTTATGAATTTCGTCAAGTCGTGTCGATAAGGTCATATACTTTCAATTCAAAAGGTGCCTTTGCTTTGTTGCGTTGCCGTCGCAAAATGGTGCATAGCCCGCAAACCTGCGCAACTTAAACTTATTCGATTGGGTGAACCCATCCAAATAGGATTTCCTTACAAATCGGCTTGTTGCATATTGTTATAAAGTACAAGAGTGCGACGCAACAAAAGCCACTGAGTGATCATTTGCCGGGTCCACAAAAACAACAACCACTATTATTCGCTAAAGAAAAAGATCAGTATAAAGTTTAGCGCCGGGAACTACTGAGTATTTATCAAGATCGGTTAGGCCTTCGGCTGCCAACACTTCTTCATCAATAAAAGTATTGCCGGTACACTCCGTGGAAGGCTTGCTTAAAATGTAGTAAGCCGCATCGGCAATAATATCGGTTGTGCGGCTCATGTTTATAAGGGTATCGCCACCTAACAAATTTTGTACGGCTGCCGTAGCAATGGTTGTTTTGGGCCACAAAGCATTTGCAGCAATGTTGTATTTTTTTAACTCGCCTGCCAGCCCCAATGCTATCATGGTCATGTTGTATTTACTCATGGTATAGGCTACATGCCCTTTCAGCCATTTGGGATCGAGATTGATGGGTGGCGACAACGTTAGTATATGTGCGTTGCTACTATTTTTTAAGTGCGGTATACAGGCTTTGCTCATAAAAAAAGTTCCCCGTACATTGATGTCGTGCATCAGGTCGAAACGCTTTGGTTCGGTTTGTTCGGTAGGCGTTAACGATATTGCAGATGCATTATTAATAAGTATATCGATGCCGCCAAAATGCGCTACCGCTTTATCTACAGCGTTTTGAATTTGTGCTTCATCGCGAATGTCGCATTGTATGGCAAGGGCTTTTCCACCGGCATGTTCCACTTCTTCAGCAGCAGAATAGATGGTACCGCCTAGCTTGGGATTTTCCTCAACGCTTTTAGCGGCCACTATAATGTTGGCGCCTTCATTAGCTAAACGCAACGCTATTGCTTTACCAATACCACGGCTTGCACCGGTAATAAAAACAGTTTTGTTTTGGAACGACATGGCAGGTCTTTTTTTTGTAAAATAGCGAACATTCTGCGT
>JANPIA010000193.1:0-6476 GCA_031424735.1 Segetibacter sp. | reverse complement strand
TTTTCAAGGTTTCCGGCATAGGTAAGTGCATCCAGGTTTACTATTTTATACTCCGGGTATTTATTAACAAACAACCGCACTACATGCGATCCGATAAAGCCGGCACCGCCCGTTATCAAAACATTTTTCATAATAAAGAATAATAATTTTTATACCAGTTAATGAAGTTTTTTATACCCGATTGCACAGTCGTTTCGGGCTTATATTGCAGGTCTGCTACCAGGTCTGATACATCTGCAAAAGTAGCCGGCACATCGCCGGGTTGGATGGGTTTCATATCCATGATGGCTTTTATACCAAGCTCATGTTCTATCGCGTGGATGAAATCCAACAGGCGCACCGGGGAGTTATTACCAATATTGTAAATTTTATATGGTGCGTTTGAGGTTGATGCGTCCGGGTTTTTTGCATCCCAGTTTTTGTTTACTAACGGCGGGTGATCAAGCACTCGGATAACGCCTTCTGCTATGTCACCCACATAGGTAAAGTCGCGAACCATATCGCCGTTGTTGAAAACCTCGATAGGCTTGCCTTCCATGATGGCTTTTGTAAAAAGAAAAAGCGCCATATCGGGTCTGCCCCAGGGACCATATACCGTGAAAAACCGGAGCCCTGTTGTGGGTATGGCAAAAAGATGACTATACACATGTGCCATCAGTTCGTTGCTTTTTTTACTGGCAGCATATAACGACATGGGATGATCAACATTTTGTGCAGTGCTGAAAGGTACTTGCTCATTCAACCCATACACGCTGGAGCTACTTGCATATACCAGGTGTTTGATATTATGATGCCGGGCGTTCTCCAAAATATTAGTAAAGCCAACGATATTACTATCAATGTAAACATGTGGGTTTGAAAGACTGTACCTGACACCTGCCTGCGCAGCAAGATTGATAACGGCATCAAATTTTTCCTCGGTGAACAGCCGTTCCATATTAGCCTTGTCTTCCAATTTTAGTTGGGCGAAGGAATAGTTCGGAAAGCTTTCGCTTTGAACTAGTTTATTATATTCAATCAAATCCTTTTTTATTCCACATTGCTGAAGCCTTGCAAACTTCAAATTCACATCATAATATTCGTTCAGGCTATCAAGTCCCACAACTGTATCGCCACGTTGCAGCAGTTTATCAGCAACGTGAAAACCAATAAAACCTGCAGTGCCAGTTACTAATATTTTCATGAAATAGCTACTGATTTTTGCTTTAACAAACCACAGTAAAGGTCATCAATTGCTTTTACCTCCGCTTGTTTGGAGAATTTACCGGAAGCGTATTTTTTTCCTTCACCTCCTATTTGGTTTCTTAGTTCTTTATTATCGCCAAGCATCAACAGCTTATTTGTAAAGTCATCAATATCCCCTTTGTTTACAAGGAAGCCAGACACATTATCAACGAATGTATCCTTTACCCCTCCTACGTTATAAGCCACTACCGGTTTTCCACATAGTTGTGCTTCAATTAACGAAACAGGGCTACCCTCATTCAAGGAAGTTAAAACTACGATGTCCACTTCGCCTATAACCTTCATTACTTCGGTTAACCACGATGTAAAAATAACCCGGACCTTTTCAACAGGCTGTTCGGGAGTAGAAAATGGGATATTGTTTTGATGTAGAAAGTGTGTTAATTCGTTTCGTTGTTCGCCATCGCCAATAATGAAAAAACAATAGTTGTTATACCCCGCGTTAATAATATTTACTGCAATTTTTAAAAAATCGATGTGATTTTTTATGGGAACAATGCGGCTGATGATAGCAACTGCAATGTCCTCCTCCGAAAGGTGATATTCTTTTCGCAGGTTTATTTCGGGTTGAACAGTAAAAGCCGGCAACTCAATACCAAGTGGTATTACAAACACCTTTTGCAAAGGCAATACGCTAAACTGGTGAACGATCTCAGCCTTCTGCGAATCGCTTAGAGCGATGACTGCATCCGTTACTTTACCAAGCAGCCGTTCAAGGTTTATTATCATGCTGGAAATAAAACCGTTGAAGTACGAATGGAAAAGATGACCATGAAATGTATGTACCCGAACCGGGACCTTGCAAATCCACGCGGCTACCCTGCCTGACAAACCAGACTTTGCTCCATGTGTATGTATGATATGCGGTTTAAACCCGCGAACGTGTTTGACAATGGTAAAAAATGTAGAAAAGTCTGCGAAGGGATTGACCGTTCTTTTCAAACTGGAAATTTTTGAAATACGGATGCCAGGGTAGCGATCCAGTAGAAAAAGCGGCTCTATTTCATCTTTCTCTTTGTTACCATACAAAACGAGAATGGTGTATTTTTCCTTAAGATGAAAAAGCAACGGAATGGTATCCGAAGTTTGGCCACCTATTACAAACCGGTTGATAATGATCAGCAAACGTGGCTTCATAAAACAGGGTAAGCAGCTATTCAGCTACGCCTCCCAATTCAAATCTTTTACATCGTTATACACCATTTCGAGTCCTGTTTCTAACGGAATTGCAGCCTGCCATCCATAATTGTTGATCTTGGAAACATCCATCAACTTTCGGGGAGTGCCATCAGGTTTTGATGGATCATTTTTTATTTCGCCTTCGTAACCAACAATTTTTTTTATTAATTTGGCGAGATCTAATATGGAAATATCAACACCCGTTCCAATATTAACCAGCCCTGGTTCACTGTAATTGTTCATTAAGAAAAAGCAGGCATCGGCAAGATCATTTACATGTAAAAATTCGCGTAGAGGCGATCCACTTCCCCAAATTTCAACTGCTTGTGCGCGTTCTTTTTTTGCTGTAACTATTTTGCGCAACAACGCTGGCAACACATGGCTGTTCTGCAGATCATAGTTATCGTTTGGTCCATACAAATTGGTAGGCATTACTGAAATGAAGTTGCAACCATATTGCGCCCTATAAGCATCGCATAATTTAATACCGGCAATTTTTGCTATAGCATAGGGTTCGTTGGTGTTTTCGAGAAGACCTGTTAATAGATATTCTTCTTTTAGAGGCTGCGGGGCAAGTTTGGGATAGATACAGGATGAGCCGAGGAATAGCAACTTACGCACACCCACTTTATACGATGCGTGGATGATATTACATTCCATCATCAGATTCTCGTATAGAAATTCAGCACGGTAAACATTATTAGCTAATATGCCGCCAACTTTTGCTGCAGCCATAAAAATGTAGTCAGGTTTTTCTGCAGCGAAAAAATCGTTTACCATTTGCGGGTTACGCAAATCCAGTTCGGAAGATGGTTTGGTAAGAATGTTCTCAAATCCTTCCGCCTTTAACTTTCTTATAATAGCACTGCCCACCATTCCCCTATGACCAGCAACAAATATTTTTGCGCCTATTTCCATACTTTATTCAAATTGATTTTTTATCTGGAAGCCACTTTCTTTTAAAAGCACCTCGCTCCTGAATATGCCCAGATCAGACTGCACCATTTCTTCTACCAATTCTGCCAAGGTATAACGGGGTTGCCAGTTTAATTTTTCTTTCGCCTTTGTTCCGTCACCAATCAACAGTTCAACTTCGGTGGGTCTAAAATATCTCGCATCAACCCTTACTACTACAGTTCCTTCCTCAACCTGGTATTCGCCAGAACACGATTTTACCCTGCCCACTTCCTTTTCATTTTCACCTGAAAATTCTATTTCGATTCCTACATTATCAAAAGCCATCAAAACAAAATCGCGAATGGTGGTGGTAACACCGGTTGCTATTACAAAATCTTCCGGCGTATCCTGCTGTAATATCAGCCACATCGCTTCTACATAATCTTTCGCATGCCCCCAGTCGCGTTGCGCATTCATGTTACCCAAATACAAAGTATCCTGCAAACCCAATGCAATTTTTGCTACTGCGCGGGTTATTTTGCGGGTTACAAATGTTTCGCCACGTAAGGGAGATTCGTGGTTGAACAAAATTCCGTTGCAGGCAAACATATTATATGCTTCGCGATAATTGACCGTTATCCAGTAACCGTATAACTTGGCTACGGCATAGGGCGAACGCGGATAGAACGGCGTGGTTTCGCTTTGTGGCACTGCCTGTACAAGACCGTATAATTCGGAAGTTGATGCCTGGTATATCCTGGTTTTTTTTGTAAGCCCTAATAAACGAACGGCTTCTAAAATTCGCAGGGTACCAATTCCATCGGCATTGGCGGTGTACTCAGGGGTTTCAAAACTTACCTGTACATGACTCATGGCGGCAAGATTATATATTTCATCAGGCTGCACTTCCTGTATAATGCGGATGAGGTTGGTTGAGTCGGTAAGGTCGCCGTAATGCAAAACCAGGTTGCGGTGCGATACGTGCGGGTCTTGGTAAAGATGATCGATACGATCGGTATTGAACAATGAACTTCGGCGTTTAATGCCATGTACCACATAATCTTTCTGCAATAACAGGTCAGCTAAATAAGCACCATCCTGCCCGGTTATACCTGTAATCAATGCAATTTTCTTCATCTGAAATATTATTATAGTTGTTTGTTGTTTTTTATGCCTGTTAAAAAGTCTTTTTGTTTTTTGCTAACCGATCCATCCCGTAACACACAGGCATCAAATGTAACTACTCCGCCGTTCGTGTTGCACTTCTTTATATAGTTGCTCACCTGTTGTTGGGTGAAACGAAGATCGGGCTGAGCCCAATCTGAACCTAAAAAAGTAATAACGTGCCATTGAACGCCTTTTAGAAAACGCTTTTTAGGCCAGCTATTGATGTGGTATATTTCACCTGCAGTATAATCATCCAGCTTTGTGTAATAACTCACCGTGTCTTTTGGGGCCGGGTTAAAGGCAACCAGCGCATTTTTGTTTCCCGCTTTTAATGCTTTCGATACAATAGCGAGTAGTGTATCGTTATAGCCAATGAACGGGTATGCACCATCTACCCACCATCCCTTTATTTTGGTTTGATACCTTTTGCTGTATTCCATTAAGATTGACGACCAGGTTTCAACGTATTTTTTTTCTACCTGGTAAGCATTATTTACTACGCGGTTATGAAAATTTTTCTTTGTTAACTTGTCCATTACCTCGTAATTGGCAAACGGTCCATTCCCGGTAACATACAAAAACAGGTCAATTTTTCGTGCTCGTAACGCATAATAAAGATCGTTTATTAAATCGCGACGGCTGGTGGCATTGCCCCTTTTAATACCCGATAATTTCTCGAAAGTAATGTTGGGCGCACAAAAATACTGGTCGCCTTGCTGCACGGTAAAAATCACGTATCCCGCACCGGTAGCAGCAACATCGGCAGCAAACTTTTTTACGTTAAAATTATTTACGCAATCGTCCCACGAGGTTTGCCTGCCCATATTCCAGGGTTGGGTTTTGTTTTGCAGGTTGAACAAGTAGTGGAATGATAAGCCGAACTTGAGTTTGCTGAAACGGTCGGTTTTATGAAAAACCTGTGCGTTACTTACGGTAAATGGCGCAAAGCCAGTTACCGTAATAAACAGGATAAATATTATTTTTTTACTCAAAGAACTTTTTTAAACTGCCGGTCTCTTAAAAAAATCAACCTTCACTAAAGGATGTTTCGGAAACACCGAAAGCGGCCAGCGCTTTCCGGTTTATCTCTTCCTTCTTTTTGTCGTTCCACCATCCCCACTTATTAAAATATTTAATGGCGCTTACAGAGTGTATATAAAACAATTTGGGATTTTTATACGAACCCCTTGCATGTTCATGGGTAATTGTTACTTCAGGGAAGTATATGTTTTTTCCATGTTCCTGAAAACGGCGGCTTAAATCCGTGTCTTCGAGGTAAAGAAAAAATTGCTCATCAAACAAGCCCACTTTTTTGAAAAACGAAGTGCGCATAAACATAAAGCATCCCGATAAGTAAGGTACCTGCATTTGCTTATTGTAACCGGTGAAACGCATTTCGTACTTATTAAGTCTGCGGGCATTTAACCTGAACGGAACAAACAAACGGAAAAGCAAATCGAACGGGGTAGGAAGAAGTTTGCAAAGTTATTGAATGTTGCCGTTCGGGTAAATAACTTTTGGCATAAGCAAACCTACATCTGCCGAATTTTCCATGTAACGAAAAATCTTATCCAACACCTGTTCATCAAAGCTAACATCGGGGTTAAGTACCAGGTGATAGGTAGAAATATCCTGGGCTTTTTTTATGGCAATATTGTGCGCCGCACCAAAACCAATGTTCTTATTATTAAAAATGTATTCTACCCTGTGGTCCGCTAAATAGTTTGCAAGTTCTGTTTCAAGCTTATTGGTTGGAGAATTATCTATTAAAAACAATTTTACAGGTAAAGGCGAGTTCAGAAAACTGGAAATCGTTTGCCCCACACTCTTGTTTGAATTATATAAAACTATCGATCCTGAAATAACTATTTCCATGTATTTGCATTTGAAAATCCGGTAACGGACTTTCTTATCTAAAGGGTCGGCAAAATGTAACTTCTACTGTTAATTACCAAATTTTATAAGGGTTGCCAATTATTGCAAAGGTG
>JANPIA010000192.1:0-10868 GCA_031424735.1 Segetibacter sp. | reverse complement strand
GACCAGGGACATGCTGACTACTACGCCCAATTCCTCGGCATCAATAAAATGCAGGATGGCTCATTTGAACGTGATCCGGATTTTGGAGATAACATCAAATTCTTTGTAAGCTACCAATGTTACTGGATGTACTTTCGCTACTTTATGTGGAATTTCAGTGGAAAGCAAAACGACGTGCAGGGCATTTTCACCGGCAACATCCGCGATGGTAACTGGATAACCGGCATACCATTTATTGATAACACTTTTTATGGCGATCAAAGCCTGATGCCCGACAGCAGCAAAAACAACAAAGCGCATAACAAGCTTTTCCTGCTACCGTTTATATTGGGAATTATAGGTATCATCTACCAAACAAAGCAGGATAAGAAAGATGCATTTGTAACCTTCCTCATGTTCTTCTTCACCGGCTTTGCCATTGTACTTTATTTAAACCAGGCGGGCAACCAGCCAAGGGAGCGTGACTATGCATATGTAGGATCATTCTATGCTTTCGCAATTTGGATAGGTTTAGGGGTTTTACAAGTACGCGATTGGTTTAATAAAAAGATGAGTGCAGGCCTTGCCACCAATCTTGCAACTATAATTTGCCTGCTTGCCGTACCGGTATTAATGGCTTCGCAGGAGTGGGACGATCACGACCGGAGCAAGAAAACAATTGCCCGCGACCTGGCAAAAGATTACCTGGAAAGTTGTGCGCCCAATGCAGTTCTATTCACCTTTGGTGATAACGATACTTACCCATTATGGTATGCACAGGAAGTGGAAGGCATTCGCCCCGATATTCGTGTGATCAACTACAGCCTTTTGGGAATAGACTGGTACATTAACCAGATGCGCTATAAGGTAAACCAGAGCGACCCGATAGATGTGATCTGGACAGCCGACCAGGTGCAGGGGCGTAAGAGGGATTATATCTCCTATCGCGAAGTGCCCGGCATTTCCAATTCAGCACAATATTTTGACCTGTATGATTTGATGAAGAATTATGTAGGCAGCGATGACCCGGCAAAAATGGTTAGCGGCGGCGGTGGCGAAATGATGAACACCTTCCCGGTACGTAAAGTATCGGTGCCTGTTGACCTTGCATTTGTAAAACAAAACGGAACCGTTAATGCTACCGATAGTGTTGTAAGCGAAATGCGCTTTGAATTGCCACAGGGCAAAAACAATTTAATGAAGAATGACCTTGCTGTTCTGAACGTTATTGCAGCAAATAAATGGCAGCGTCCAATTTACTTCACCTCTGCTTTTGATGAACTGGGCTTTGGAGCGTACCTGCGTAAAGATGGCTTATCGTACAGGCTGGTACCGGTAATGGGCAGGGATGTAAATACCGATTGGATGAAGGATAAGCTGATGAATAAATTCGCCTTTGGCAATGCCAACGTTTTGGGTGTTTATTACGATGAAGAAAACCGTCGTCACCTCAATTCCATTCGCAGTGCTTATGCCGAATTAGGATTTGATCTAGCAGCAAAAAACAGGAAAGCCGAAGCCCAGCAGGTGTTGGAAAAATGCGATAAAATGATGTTGCAGGAAAACTTCCCTTATGGGCATATCAGCCGCGGCAACCAGCACGACCGTAACTCCCTCGCGTTCCTCGAAGCTTGTTACCGTTCAGAAGCAAAAGCATTGGCTGCAAAAGTTAGCAAGTCCGTTCGTACCGACCTGCAGCAACAGATCAAGTTTTACAACTCACTCTCCGGTTCAAAAGCTGAGTGGATGGCATACGATAAAAAGTCAGCCGAAGATTATTTAAAGGCGTTGGATAGCATGGAGCAAATGTTTGGCGACAAGCCTTCACCCGAGGCCGGAAGCAACATTAATGCAGCCCCGGCAACTAATCCGGCAAAAGATAATACGCAGCAAAAAGAGCAGGTTCAGCAAAAAGATTCCGGTAAAAAATAAAGCTGGTAAATCTTCTTAAAAAAACAAACCCCGCCGTGTAAAAACATTTGCGGGGTTTGTTTTAAAATTCAGTTAGAGCAATCGAATGTTTATTTCGGTTATGCCTTTCAACAAATACAATGGGATCATTATGGAAAACAACACCCCATCAGCTTATTGTTTTAATATTTTAACAGCAGGCTCGCAGGCGCCACCTACTCGCAAAAAGTAAGTTCCCGCTGAAAAATGTTGGATGTTTATGGTGGTAGACGAACTGCTTAGTGTACCATTCATTAATCGTCTTCCCAGTTGATCTGTCAGGGTAAACTTCAAACCAATATCGCTGCCGCCTGTTTTTAAAGTCAGGTAGCTTATAACAGGGTTAGGGTAATACTGAATTTTAGCAAGTGATCTAAAGTTTATAATGCGAACAGGCGAGTAGGCGAACCTACCGTCGAGGTCAATTTGTTTAAACCGGTAATACAGGTTTTGTGCGGGATAGTTCTTTCCTGCTAATTTATCGGTGAAAGAATACGAACGAACCGATGTTGAACTTCCAAAAGCTTTTATCTCGCCGATACTTCTGTAGAGAGCGCCATCATAACTTCTTTCAACCTCAAACTTATCGCTATTGATCTCGGTGGCTGTTTTCCAGGTGAGGTAAGAATCCTGCTCCATTTTTACTGCGTCAAAATTTAGCCAGGTTACCGGGAAAATAGTAACGCTGCCAATTTTTGAATTAAAAATATCCTGATTGCCCGCCGATGTTAGATTCAATACACCTGCTTCGGGGTTAAAATCGGCAGTACCTCCAAAAATGCCGGTTGTGTACATGTTACCAAATGGGTCCATTGCCATGGCATAGCCAATGTCATCGGCAATACCGCCAAAAGTTTTAACCCAAATAAAACTGCCAGCCGCATCCAGCTTTAAAATAAATACATCGGCCAAGCCGGCAGAGGTAACATTGTTTACTGCAACGGCGGGGTCGAAATCGGCTGTACCGGCAAATGCTCCATAAGTGTAAATATTGCCGGTGACATCCACCGAAATAGAATAGCCTACATCACCATTTGTTCCGCCAGCATTTTTAGCCAGCATAAAATTCCCGGAAGCATTCAGCTTCGAAATAAAAATATCAACATTAGTTCCGGCAGAAGTTAGTGCCACTGAAGAAACACCCGGGTCAAAATCAGCTGTTCCAAAAAAATAACCGGTAGTAAATACATTTCCAGAACCGTCAGTTGTGATACCGTACCCTACGTCTGCACCAGTTCCACCCATGCTTCTGGCCCAAACAAAACTTCCATCGGTAGCAAATTTCAAAACAAAAATATCGGTACTACCAGCGGCTGTAAACAGACCGCCGGCCCCGCTACCGGCAGGGTTGAAATTAGCATCCGCCGTATAGAAACCAGTGAGGTACGAGTTTCCGGTTGCATCAACAGCAATAGCGGTTCCCTGGTCGGCGCTGCCACCACCTGCGGTATTAGCCCACAAAAAATTTCCGGAGCTGTTTAGCTTCACAATAAAAATATCGTTGCCACCTTTTAAGGAGGATAAACTGAAAACGCCTGCACCCGGGTCCATATCGGCCGTGCCTGAATAGGCACCGGTTGTATAAATGTTGTTTAAAGGGTCTACGGCAATAGAAAGACCGCCATCCACGGTGGTCCCTCCCATAGTTCGGGCAAACAAAAAATTGCCGTTGGCATCTAACTTGGAAACAAAGATGTCGCTGCCACCAGATGAAGACAACATGGTTGTACCTGCGCCCGGGTCAAAATCTACCGTGCCTGAAAAGTTGCCGGTTGTATAAACGTTGCCGGAAGCATCTACCGCTATGTCTATACCAACATCGTACACGCTGCTGCCAAAACTCTTAGCCCAAACCAGGTTTCCGGAGCTGTTTATTTTCGAAACAAAAATATCGTTATCGCCAACAGAAGTGAGGTTGACTGTTCCCGCACCCGGATCAAAATCAACCGTGCCGGAAAACGACCCTGTTGAATAGGAATTTCCCGAAGCATCGGTAGCAACGGAAATACCTTCATCTTTAGCTGTATTGCCGGTACGGTTCGCCCATTGAAAGGTTTGAGCAAATAAGCTGCAGTAAAAAAATTGAACAGCTAATAAAAGAAGTAAAGGTTTGGTCATTGTATTAGTTTAAAAAAATTATAAAGAATTGTAATAGGATGATGCTGCTTAAAAAAATCGTGTGTAGTAACATTACATTATTAATCACTACAAAAAGATGTGATATAAGTAGTAGAAAGAGAAAATAATTAGCATGTGAATAATAAAAATAAGTGCGCAGGTTACAAAACCTCCGGCAATACAAAGCAAACCCGGGCAAATGCAGGAACAAAGAGAATTCAGCACCTTTCGATTAGGTAATAACAATCCATACAAAATTCTTTTGAACTTTATTTATGAATTGTTGTAACAACATGTTCAAGGTTTTTTAACGAAATTGTGGAGATATGTTAGGACACAGATTTACAAAGTTTGACCCCAACCTGGAAGGCAAAACAAAGTTTGACCAGTTACTGAATCTTTTTATGCAATTGCTTACTTACACCAATAGCGATGTGAGTGAGGCGTTGCAATGGATGAACCAGTTAGACCAGCAATATGGCTTTACTAACGATGAGTATGGCATGGGTGATTTTATGGATGAACTAAAGGAGAAAGGATATATAGATGAGAACCCTGTAAATGGTTCTATATCGATAACCGCTAAAACCGAACAGGGTATACGCAAAAGCAGCCTCGAAGAAATTTTTGGGAAGCTCAAAAAATCACGGGCTGGCAACCACCAAACCTTTAAACCCGGCGGCGGCGATGAGATCAGTCCTGACATTCGGCCTTACCAGTTTGGCGATACCATGGAACAAATTGATTTTACGGAAAGCATTCGCACTGCGCAAATAAACCACGGTGTAGAAAGTTTTAGTATGCAGGAAGATGACCTGCACATTCGCGAAACGGATTATAAAACACAGACCTCTACGGTGTTGATGATAGACATATCACACTCGATGATACTGTATGGCGAGGATAGGATTACACCCGCTAAAAAAGTAGCAATGGCTTTGAGTGAACTGATAACAACCCGCTATCCAAAAGATACCCTTGATATTGTTGTGTTTGGCAACGATGCCTGGCCCATTGAAATTAAAGACCTCCCCTATTTGCAGGTGGGTCCCTATCATACCAATACGGTAGCAGGTTTAGAATTAGCGATGGACATTTTACGCCGGAGAAAAAACCCGAACAAGCAAATTTTTATGATAACCGATGGCAAACCAACCTGCCTGAAAATTGGGAAGCGCTATTACAAAAACAGTTTTGGTTTAGATAGAAAAGTGGTGAACAGGTGTATCAATTTAGCAGCGCAATGTAAAAAGCTGAAAATTGTGATCACCACTTTTATGATAGCCAGCGACCCTTACCTGCAGCGGTTTGTGCAGGAGTTTACCGAAACCAACAATGGCAAAGCATTCTTTGCTTCGTTGGATAAGCTGGGCTCATTTATTTTTAAAGATTTTGAAAGTGGTAAGCGAAAAACGGTGTACTGATTTTGACGTACGATCGATTTTGCAGATAACCCTTGTTGATAATACCGCTCATTTTTCCGGGTTCGGATATTATAGTTTTACAATCTCATTTTTAATGGCAAACATTACCAGCCCAACCCGTGTGGATACGTTCAGCTTTTTAAATAAAGCATCGCGGTAACCATCCACGGTGCGTTCACTTACAAACATTTCCTTTGCAATATGGTAATAGGTTTTTTCGCTGCAGGCGAGTTTTAAAAATTCCAGTTCACGTTCATTCAGCTTCATTAAAATGTTCATGCTGCTTTTATCATCTGTAAGCAGGTGTATGGATTGGAGCACTTTTTTTGTTACCAGGTCGTTGTAAAAAAACCCTCTGCTTAAAACCTCATCAAAGGCTTGTTTCAGTTCGGATGGTTCAGCATCTTTCAGCACATATCCTCTTGCACCATGCCTTATCATTTTTATAATAGATGTTTCTGAATCCATCGTGCTTAATGCAAGAATTTTTATATCGGGATAGTTAATCCGCAGCCACTCCGCCGTTTGGTACCCATCCATTATTGGCATGTTAATATCAAGCAAAGCAATATCGGGCAGGGCCGATGGTTTAATGAGTTTTAAAAATTCTTCTCCATTCGCGGCATCAAAAAGTATTTTATAATTCGGAAACAGGTTAATAAGAGATATCAGCCCTTTACGAAAAAGTGCGTGATCATCGGCAATGGCTATGTATTTAGTGTCGTTCATACGGAATGGTTAGTTTAACATGAGTGCCATTATTTACAATGCTGTGTATGTGTGCCTTTCCGCCAATTAAAGCGGCGCGACTGATTATGTTATGCAACCCAAGCCCTTTTGCAGCCTGCCCTGTGTTATCGAAGCCTATTCCATTATCGTGAATGGTAAGTTCTAATAGTTCGGTTGTATAGTTAAGTGCTACCTCCATGGTTTTTGACTGTGAATGCTTAAGTATATTTTGAATAGCCTCCTGAACCATTCGAAAAATGATCAGCTCCTTTTGTTCAGAAAATTTATATGGCGTACCGCTAACCAGCAGCAAAGCAAACAACGCCTGGCTTCGGTTAATGCGGTCTACCTCCTGCTGCAAAGCATTTATTAAACCGGCTTGTTGCACTCCATCGCCCGATAAACTTTTGGCTATGTCGCGCAGATCAGTCATCGCCTTGCCAACATTTTCTTTAACCTCGTGCAGCAATTCTTTATTTACTTGGGATGACTGATCTACGATATTTAGCTGCACCTTGGCAAGACTCAATACCTGCCCCACATTATCATGAATTTCGCGGCTAATGTTATTAAATGTAGCCTCTTGTATCTCAAGCCGTGAAAGCAAAATTTCCTGTTGAAATTGCTGTTGCATTTCCCCTACCTGCCGTTTGTTTTGAAATTGCTTTTTCTGGTAGCGAAACAAAAAGAATATAATGATACCTGCCAATGTCAGAAACAGGCAAATAACAGCAACGATTGCTATAGTGATTTCTTTGTACTGATCCTGCATAAGTACGCGTAAGTAAAAAGAGAATACATTAAAATGTTTATGAGCGTTAAAACCTTCAGCAGTTTTTTGGCAAGTAATAAATAATTTTCAACCAGGTAATTCAACATACCAAAATAGGGTACCTGGCACGAATAAAAAATAAGCATGCCGGTTGCTATCCAAAATTCAGGATGCCTTGAAATATCCACAACATCGTCGGAGGCAAGTAGCTGGTAATAATATGCGAGCACAAAACACATGGTAAAAAATGCACCGGTAATAATAACATAACTGTTCCATGCTTTAAATCCAAAAACAAAAAAAACGGTTACAAACCAAAATACCGGAAACAGAATTTGAAACACGCGGATTGCTTTCCTGATACGTTGGAGATGTATGATGCGGCGGTAATACCAGGCATATACCGAAAACTCAATTAATGTAAACGAATTGTAAAGCCACGAGTTTGTTTTAACGGAAGTGAATTTCGGAAAAGCAACAGCACCGATTTCTACCAAAAATGTAAGACCTAATAAAACAGAAAATACTTTTAAATGCTGCGGATTTTTTAGCCGGAAACTACGCAGGCTGGTTATAAAAGCCAGTCCAACAGTTAGTAAATAAATTAGGGTTAACAGGGGCATATATTAGTTAGCAATTAAAGGAGGTGGCGGTGGTAAATTGTCGTCACAGGCATCGGAAGGCGGGCATGGAATACCGGTGTCATAATCTTCGAACAGGTTTAAGGCATCATTGGTGTTAAACATAATTTCCGACAAATAGGTTGTACCCGCTCTTACAAGTTCCTCCATTAAAGTAAAGGTGAGTGTAAGTTGATGACCAACATCTTTGTTGAGGACGCAATGTTGGGCCGGATAAGCGGATAATAAAGTAAGCACTTTACTCACATTTTTTCCATTGGTATCTTGCTGGCACCTTATAACACAAAACAAATTAACCAGGCTTTCTGCGGGGTACCACATGCTTTTCGTTTCTTCTTTCCCCATTTTATCGGACAAGGGTTTGTGTTTTTTCTCAAGATAGTTATTCACCCATTCGGTTGCAATAGCCGATCCAATTGGCTGAACCGTGCCATCGACAGGATTTAAATGTACGCATGGGTGTATGTTTTTATGCACTCCATCTATGTAGGTGGTTGGTACAAAAATCAGGGTCATACAATCCTGCTTACCTGCTGGCACCAGCCGGTCATTTTCTGGTTCACCATTTAAAACATAAGATGCGAAGAATATTCTTAATCCTGAAATTTTAGTTTCCGGATTTTGTTTCCCCACCAATTCATAAAGCTCCTCAAATTGATGTGGTGTAAAATAAAAATAACATTCCTCCGGTTTGTTAATAATGCGGGACAATAAGTGATGCTTATCCTTGATAAACTTTGCAATTGCCTTGGCTGCAGCTTCGGGACATATGTACATGAGTGCAGGTTTCGTTGCATCGCAGGGGGTTGGGCAAATAATTGACATAATTAAATCCATTTAAAAGTTTGTGTATATCCCAATATACTTCCGTAAACATCCAGTTGCAATGCGAAATTTTATTATTAAAAGCGCAAATTCAAAAAACGCAGCAGCAGCAATAGTTTCAACATTTGTAATAAAATAAATTGGGTGATAACACCATGCATAGCTGTGTCAAAACACCCTTGTGGATTTAGGCTATTTACACGTTGACAACAAGGCATTGCGGGAAGTAGGTTTGTGTAATCTTTCATTCTTAAAAACCTATTATATGAGCACAGACTTAAAAGCCCTCCAGGGTCAAATTGGCAACCTGGATAACATTTCCCTTGATACTTCTGCATTAAAATCGTTGAAAGCCGATAATGTTTTTTGCACTTCGTGGCCAGTTGCAAAAAACGTTTTAGAAGCGATAAAAGACATGGTTAAAAATCCATTTGTAAAAGCAGCCATAACAACTGTTATTAGTTTGGGCGATGGATTATATGCTGCAAAATGTAAGGCTGCATAACCTTTTCGATCCTGTGAATTTCTCATTCACAGGATCTAATCTTTATCTACAATTTATAACACACCTTATACCCGTACCATGAAAACTTATATTTTAATTCTGTTACTATTCTGTTCATTTACTTCTTTTTCCCAACAAAGTATTTCTTCTAAGCTCTTTTTTAAAACGCACGTAGCACCGGCAAATAAAATTGATCCAAAAGACAACTTTTGGAATGAAAAACAAAATACAGGTGACACTTCGAAAGGAAAAGAACCGGCAACAAATAAATCAAAAAGCACATTGCTGGGAATATATGGAGTTGGAAACCTAAATACAGAAGCATTCAATGCTATAAACTCGTCGGGGAAGCTTTCGTTATTTGTTAAGCCGCTGAGCCTTGTTAAAGATGATATCACCGTGTATTTATCTTTCAATAAAAATGCTACCAATAACGACACTTTATTAGCAAGTACACTTATTTTTCCGGAAGTTGGCAATCATTCGTTTTTAGGCACGTTGGATTATTCGCATTTATATTCCGGAACAAATAATGATTCTACCAACCATGCATTAGGCGCATTTGCAGAATTTTCTTACAAAAAAATAAAAAAAGAGATTGAAGACGACAAGTCGCAGAAACTGGAGAAAAGATTTTCAACACTTAACTATACAATCGGTTTAAAATATTCGTTCAGGTTTACACGCCTGGGCTATTACGGATCATTATCCTTTTCGCCTTACATTTCGTGGTTTAACATACCCGACGAAGATAGCGCTGACTTTCGGGCAGTAGCAAGCAAAAACTTTAAGCCAATCAACAATCACTTACTAACCGATCATTTCAAATCCTTTGGCTTAAAAACTACGTTTCAAATAAATGACTTCGCCATTTTTGCCGACTTCAGGCAGGTTGTACGCAAAGATGATTTATCGGTTAGAGAACTCAGAGGTTTTAATGCAAATATTGGTGTGGTGTTTAATGCGAAAATATTTGAGCTCTAATAAATTTCAATACTCTGGCATTACAAGCTTGTGTAAAAACAATAAATGTAACAACCAGGCTTTTAAAATAAATGGTTATGGCACTTACACAATTTAAAAATGAAAGCGATATAACTACCGAATGGCTCTCTTATATCGAAAATGAAGCGACTTCTCTTTCAAAACAGGAAGATTTTGAAATTGATAATTATTCGGATCGCGAACTACTGAATCCAGACATGCAGGCATTCCTGCACGAAGTTCCGGACGATGAATATCCCGGCATAACCGAAATTTCAGAACATCGCGCATTGTCACTTTCATTTAAGGAACGCATGTTGCCTGCTACTACTAAGTTTGGCAATAGTTTGCAGCGGCTAAAAAACAAAATCCGTAAGTTTCTTTGCCAGGTTTTAGCAGACTTACAAAGCGACTCCGCATTAAACTGGCAGGCAATTATTAAGGCGGTATTGATTTTATTAATCCCATCATTAGGTGGTGGTGTTTGGGCAGTTATTGTTTTGCCTGTTTTGATTTCACTGGTGGCTAAAGTTATTAAGCGTGGCTTTGAAGCTGTATGCTAAGTAGCAATTTGATGTTATACAACCATCGTCGAAAAGAAAGAAGAGGCTGGAGCTTTCCTTCCCTATTTTACCATAACACCATCTTCGTTGCTATCTTCGTAAAAATTTTTCATTGGGTTTGTTTATGCAACTATCGAATTGATAAACTCGGGCGATATAGCGTTGGCCCGCCGTAACATTATTGGGAAGGAAGAAGTAAAGCGAATGTACGTTCGCATGCTTGTTAATAGCGATGCATATAATTTGTGCATCAACGAAAATATTCAAGGACAGCTTGAACTACCATTTATTGAAAAGCGAAAGGCAGAGATGGCTAATGGAAGTATTGAAGAATTTGATGTTGTAGTACCTGTTAAAGTTAAGTTTGAGAACCGCAGC
>JANPIA010000191.1:0-17628 GCA_031424735.1 Segetibacter sp. | reverse complement strand
AAAGCAAAAAAGCCTTCGGATGCCGGAAAGAGTTCTATTGTATCCACAGGCTTGCCGATACTCTCCATTAATTTTGACTTATAAGGTTCAAAGTTTACCCCTCCCTGTACTATCACCGATAAATTTGGAAACAGTTCTTTGATTTGTTTGCCACTTACTTCCCTCAGTCGGTCAAAATACATCTGCATCCAGGGCGGTATTCCACTTATTAAGGTCATATCCTGTTTAATCGTTTCCTCCACAATTTTATCAAGCTTGGTTTCCCAATCTTCAATGCAATTTGTTTGGTAGCTGGGCAACTGGTTGGTGCGCAAATACCCCGGAATATGATGGTTTACAATGCCGCTAAGCCTGCCAGTAGGTATTCCTCCAACACGTTCCAAAACCGGCGACCCGCTTAAAAAAATAAGCTTTCCGGATGCAAAAGCGTAATTGCCACTTTGTGCCATATAACAAAGCAGTGCATTCCTTGCGGTATTAATGTGGTTTGGGATTGAGTCTTTGGTAATTGGAATGTACTTCACTCCACTTGTGGTGCCACTGGTTTTTGCAAAGTAAGCGGGCTTGCCTTTCCATAAAACATTTTGCCGTCCCCCTTTTATTTTTTCTATGTAGGGTTTGAGTTCCTCATAGTCCCGTATAGGAACAGCTGCTTTGAATTCATTATAAGAAACAACATTTGCCAGGGAATGGTCTTTCCCGAAGTCAACGCCTGCTCCCACTTTTAAGAGCGTTTTCAAAATTGAATCCTGGTCATTTAGTGCATTACCTGTTTCTTTTTTAACCTGGTTGTTAATGTAATTGGCAAAGGGTTTGGCTAGGAGTGTTTTAAAATTCATTGTAGTTTGCGGTGTTGTACCGGGCGACAAATATACTCAGCGCCCGTGTATTAATGCCTGATAGTCTACGGTTAAAAGGTTGTTTGAAAATGCATGTGTTTTTTTTCTTTTCCAATGTTCATTCTTTATTGTAAACCCTTACCTTTGCCCACCTAATTTTGGACAGTTATGTTTGCAGTAGTAAAAATCGCAGGACAACAATTTAAAGTAGAAGCTGGACAAAGCTTATACGTACCTCACCTGCAAGGTAAATCCGGAGACAAAGTTGAATTCAGCGATGTGCTGTTAGTAAATGGCGACGGAAAATTTTCTGTAGGTGGTGATGCTAAAGCAACCGTTACCGCAGAAATAGTTAGTGATCTTATTAAGGGCGATAAAGTGATTGCCTTTAAGATGAAAAGAAGAAAAGGTTTTCGTAAGAAACTTGGACATCGCACTTTCTATACAAGAATTAAAATTGAAAGCATCGCATAGTATTTTTTGATTCTTGACTCAGTAAATTTTTGGTTAATAATGTAACTGAGTTAAACATCAAATAGCGAAATCAATAAATTTCAAAAACAAATTTTATGGCTCACAAAAAAGGTGAAGGTTCCGTAAAGAACGGACGGGACTCGCAAAGCAAACGTTTAGGCGTTAAAATATTTGGCGGACAACCAGCTATATCTGGAAACATTATTCTTCGTCAGCGTGGTACTTCTTATCATCCAGGTAAGAATGTGGGGGTAGGTAAAGATTTTACACTCTTCGCATTGACGGACGGATTGGTTGAATTTAAAAAAGGAAGAAGCGAAAGAACCACAGTGTCAGTTATTTCTGCAGAAGCAACCGCTTAAAATTTTTTTGGCAGTAACGAATAAGTAATTATTTTTAATACTTATTTACTAACCATTAAATTTTAAAAACATGGCAACTGCAAAAAAAGCTGCTCCAAAAAAAGCTGCTGCAAAAAAGGCTGCTGCTCCTAAAAAAGCTGCTGCGCCTGCAAAGAAAGCTGCTGCTCCTAAGAAAGCTGCTGCACCTGCAAAGAAAGCCGCCGCTCCTAAGAAAGCTGCTGCACCTGCAAAGAAAGCCGCCGCTCCTAAAAAGGCTGCTGCTAAAAAATCTTCAGGTAAGAAGTAAGCTTTCTAAAAGCTTAATTTATGTTGGTCCCGAACTTTGTTCGGGACTTTTTTTTGTACATAACATTAATGAATTCTATCACCCCTTACTTCCAACTCATTCATTATATCCTTTTCATAATTTAACCATTGCTTCCACCTGTGTTTAACTTTAACAGGGTCAATATATGCTTCAGCTAACTCTATAAATAAAGCGTAGTGCCCAGCTTCACTTTCCATAAAGCGTCGATAAAAATTTGACAGGTATTCATCATTTAATCCTTCGCTTAATCGTTTAAATCTTTCGCAACTGCGGGCTTCTATCAATGCAAAAATCAACAGGCGGTCCAAAAAAAAGTCTTCCTCACTTCCGCCTTTTATTTGAAAAGCCATCAGCTTATTTACATATTCATCTTTACGCTGTTTACCTAATGCAAGGTTTCGTTTCCTTAGTTCCCCCAGTACAAGCCTGAAGTGTCCCCACTCTTCTGTAACAATGGGCGATAACTCATTCACTAATTTTTCCTTATCGGAATACCGTTGAATAAGTGATATGCAACTGGTGGCAGCCTTTTGCTCGCAGTAGGCATGATCGGTCAATATTTCCTGTAATGAAATGCTTGCCAAATTAACCCAGCGCGGATCACTGGGTAATTGTAATCCCAAAATATTCTTCTGGTATTCCGTTTCTTCCATAAGTTTATTGATAATGGTGTTTCGCAAATGTCTGTAAACTCTGTTAGTTTTGATCGTATGTACAACGATGATTTCCTGCAAAAAAAATTAGATGAACGGCGGGAGCAGAATGCATTGAGAAAGTTAATGGTAAAGAGTGGGAAGATCGATTTTTGCTCCAACGATTACCTGGGTATTGTTGCCGGTAATTTGTTGATGGAACCCACTTTAACATTATTAAGTCATGGGTCATCCGGCTCAAGATTGCTTTCCGGAAATTACCCGCTTGTTGAGGAAGTTGAAAAGGAGTTAGCGAATTTTCATAACAGTGAAAGCGCACTTGTTTACAATTCCGGTTACGATGCTAACCTGGGATTGCTGGCATGTATAGCGCACAGAGGAGATACCATTTTGTATGACCAACTTAGCCATGCATCTATCCGCGATGGCATCCGTTTATCGTTTGCAAATTCCACCTCCTATAATCATAACGACCTGAACCACCTTGAACTAAAACTGCAACATGCATCCGGCAACACCTTTGTTGTTACCGAATCTGTTTTTAGTATGGATGGCGATATTTGCCCGTTACAGCAGGTCATCCATCTTACAAAAAAATACAAAGCACACCTGATAATAGATGAAGCACATGCCACCGGCGTATTGGGCAAAAGGGGGGAAGGGCTTGTACAGCAGTTGAATTTGCAGAACGACTGTTTTGCAAGGGTGCATACTTTTGGCAAAGCTGTTGGTTGCCATGGTGCAGTTGTGTTAGGGTCACACCAACTACGCTCATACCTTATCAACTTTTCGCGAAGTTTTATGTATTCAACAGCATTGCCTCCAGTTGCTTTAGCAGCCATTCAAAAAAGTTATTCGTTGTTTCCTTTTATGAATAAAGAGCGGGATCATCTTCAACATCTCATTCAATTATTTCAGCAATCATCGTTAAGCTATCCGAAGTTAATTTCACTAACACCTATACAAGGTATTGTAGTGCCGGGCAACGAAAACGTAAAGCGAATAGCAAGCCATTTGCAAAACAGCAACTTTGATGTGCGACCTATTTTATATCCAACGGTACCAAAAGAAAAAGAAAGATTGAGGATCGTGTTGCATTCGTTTAATACGACATTCGAAGTAGAGCAACTGATCTCTTTACTGTCATAAGTTTGCTATCTGTAAAAAATGTATTTTCAACCACTAATTGCTGCATATGCGCATCATCCCTTTCCTTATTTCGTTGCTCATAACAACTGCTTTAATTTTTGTTTTGAATATTCAGTTGCCGGTTGGCACTTCTAAAACACCGCGGCTTGGTTCGTTTCTCAGTCCGCAGCATGGTTGCTGGCAGAATGCTGAGCCATTAAATGCCAGCTTCAATGCATCCCTTCAATTTAAAAACCTTACCGGCAAAACATCGGTGTATTTTGATGAACGACTTGTACCACATGTGTACGCCGAGAATGAAAATGATGCATACTTTATACAGGGTTACCTGCATGCGAAGTTTCGTTTATGGCAAATGGAATTTCAAACACATGCGGCAGGGGGAAGGCTTTCAGAGATTATGGGGACCACTTCAGGCGGCACCGATTTTTTATTAATCGATAGATTTTTCAGGCGCCTTGGAATGGTGTACGCTGCTGAAAATTCATTGCAGGCAATGGAAGCAAACCCCATAACAAAAAATGAAGTTGACTCTTACACTGCCGGCATTAACGCCTACATAAGTGCCTTGCCCGAAAATCATATCCCGCTAGAGTACAAGTTGCTGGATTATAAACCCGAGCTATGGACTAATATGAAAACTGCATTGTTTGCACAGTATATGTCGTGGGACCTTAGTGGTGCCGAAAATGATTTCGAAATGACCAATGCACGAAAAATATTCTCGTCGTACGATCTTGAAAAATTGTATCCTGTAATAGGTGACACCGTTGATCCGATCATACCACGGGGTACCGTGTTCGCTCCACCTGGTGTTGCTTTGAAGCAACCTGTAAAAAGCGATTCTGTTTATTACAATCAATACGATTCTATTCAGCCTGTTTTCGATATAAAACCCGATCCTTCAAACGGCAGTAATAACTGGGCAGTTGCCGGATCAAAAACAAAAAGTGGTCGTCCCATTTTATGCAACGATCCGCACCTTGGTTTAAACTTACCGGCTATTTGGTACGAGATGCAAATATCAACGCCAAACTATAATGCTTATGGAGCTACTTTCCCAGGTGCACCTTCTGTTATTATTGGCTTTAACGATAGTGCTGCATGGGGCTTTACCAATTCGCAGCGCGATGTGAAAGACTATTACGATATCAGGTTTAACGACACCACCATGCAGGAATATTGGTTTGATAGTGCCTGGCGTAAAACCGAATTTAGGAAAGAGATCATCAAGGTAAAGGGCAAGCCTGACGTGGTGGAGAATATAGCTATGACCATGTTTGGACCTGTGATGTATGACCATACATTTCCCAATAAATTTAAAGACGACAAATACTATGCGGTACGATGGAAGGCGCATGATGCAAGCAATATTCTTCTCACTTTTAATAAACTTGATCGTGCAAAAAATTATGCTGATTATTCCGATGCCATCGTAAACCTTTCGTGCCCTGGGCAAAACATGCTGTTTGCAACAAAGAGCGGCGACATAGGCGTTACACAGCAGGGCGAGTTTCCAGCAAAATGGCGCAGGCAGGGCGATTTTATAATGCCGGGCGTCGATAGTTCGTATATGTGGCAAGGCTTTATCCCAATAACCGAAAATCCCTCCAGCAAAAATCCGGTACGTGGATTTGTGAGCAGCGCAAACCAAATACCTGTTGACGAAACTTATCCTTATTATCTCAACGGCGGTTTCATACCTTACCGTGGTTGGATCATTAATCGCAAGCTTAATGCTATGACAGGAATAACGGTGCAGGATATGCAGCAGATTCAAACTGATAACTATAATGTATTTGCAGAAATGGGACGACCGGTTCTCCTTAAACACATTGATCAGTCAAAACTGGATGAGGAGCAGAGAAACTATATCACACAACTGTCCAACTGGAACCTCAGGAACGACACCAGCGAAACAGGTGCAACCATTTTTAAAGTCTGGTGGGATAGCCTGGAAGTAGCCGTTTACTCAGATGAATTTAATCAAACAAAATTGCCATTGCGTTGGCCCGATGAGAGTACCCTGCTGGAAAGTTTGTTGAAAGACTCAGCTTACAAATTTGCTGATGACATTCGTACACAGCAGCACGAAACCGTAGCGGTTGCAATTCAAACTTCTTTTGTAAAAGCATATAATAGTTTGCGTTCGGTAAAAGGTAACCAAGCGCTTGCATGGGCTAACTACAAAGCCACCGGCGTTCGCCACTTGTTAAAAATACCTTCGCTCAGCAGGCTGCAGTTGCCCGTTGGTGGTGGGGAGCATATTATCAATGCAACAAAGCAATACCATGGACCAAGCTGGAGAATGATCGTACACCTGACTGACGATGTTGAAGCATACGCCGTATACCCCGGCGGACAAAGCGGCAACCCCGGCAGCCCTTTCTACGACACATTTATAAACACTTGGGCGCAGGGGAAATATTATAAAATTTTGTTTTTACCTGCAACCGAAAGTCTTGCCGGGAAGAACGAAAAAATAAAATGGACAATGACATTCACTAAAGGATAACACATGAAATTTATTACCTCCATTATAATAACCGCTTTATTAAGTTATGCCGCCTGCCTGTTCTTTCCATGGTGGAGTATAGCCATTGCCGCCTTTGTAGTATCAGCCGTAATTCATCAAAAGCCCTTGAAGGCATTTGTATGTGGTTTCCTCGCTTTGTTTTTGTTGTGGGGCATACAGTCATATTACATCGACGTGCAAAACGGGCACCTGCTTGCTACCAAGGTAGCCGGCATTCTACCCCTCGGCAATTCACCTGTTGCATTAATTTTATTAACTGCATTCATTGGTGGTTTGGTAGCAGGTATGGCGGCTTTAACCGGTAGTTTTTTACGAAGAAGTTTGTAATTGTTTGGAGCCGTGCTGCGTGGCAATGTTCGTCATCGGTCCTGCTTTACGCTCATAGCCCACGGCTACACACAAGGCTATGCGTGGGGCTATCCGCTTCAATCAGGGTTATGTTTTCAGCAGTTGAGTTCTTATGAACATCGCTGTTTTATTTTACCAATAAAACATAGGGAATCAACTATAACTTCCCCAAACTATTTACACATCATCGCGTATTTAAATGCCATCCCTTTAAGGTATCAGTAGAAACACGATTTTTGCAGTCAACTTTTATATCCTCCATGTTATCTATCCACTTACCACAATTAAATGTTTACAGTTATTTGCTGTTGTTTTTTGTTTATCTGCCTATCCAAAGCTTTTCACAAACTGACACTATAAAACAAATAATAGAAGATGTGTTGGTTAAAGTTTATGAACAAAGTAGTCCTGTTAGGGAAATTCCCGCCGCCGTAAATCATATCGGCGGGCAAACGTTACTGCGCTTCAACAACAATAATATTTTGCAAGCCGTTAATACTACAGCTGGTATTCAAATGCAGGAACGTTCACCGGGCAGTTATCGATTTAATATTCGTGGAAGCTCACTGCGCTCACCATTCGGGGTTCGTAACGTAAAAGTTTATTACAACGATGTACCGGTTACCGACCCTGGTGGCAATACCTACCTCAACCAGTTTGGATTTCATAATTACAATTCACTAACCGTTATAAAGGGACCGGGCAGTAGCCTGTATGGTGCCGGCACAGGCGGCGTTATACTAATTGATGCAATGAACGAAAATGAGAAGCCGTCTGTAACTGTCCAATATACCGCCGGAAGTTATGGGACGAAAAACATACAGGGCAGCCTAAGTATGGGTAATGAAAAAAATATAAACCGGGTAAGCTACCAACTGCAGCAAAGTGATGGTCATAGAAATCATTCCGCTTCAAAACGAGAAGTGTTAAGTTGGGATGGTCTGTACAGGTTTGCTGATGGAAAAATTTTAAAAACGACGTTTTTATACGGCAGGTTATTTTACCAAACACCCGGGGCATTAACAAGGAATGAGTACGAAACAAATGCCCGGGCTTCGAGGCCTGCGGCTGGCGCATTTTTAAGCGCACAGGATCAGCAGGCATCCATCACCCAAAAAACATTTATAGCCGGCGTTTCGTATGAACAGACAGTCGTAAAAAACGTGGTCAGCAAGTCTGTGGTTTATGGAATGTTTACTGAGCTAAGAAACCCTGCTATTCAAAACTATGGGCGCAACTCCGAACCGCATTTAGGTGGCAGAACCACTTTGAAATTTGATAAGCCAATGGGGATTGCAACCCTCTCTGTAGTAGCTGGTGGTGAGCTGCAGCAAGGCTTTGCAACCTTTAGCGTTTTTAAAAATGTTAGGGGAAACGCAGACAGTTTGCGAACCAATGATGAAGTAAGCAATTCGCAGTCTGTTATATTCACGCAGGCAACCTTTACCAATCGCAACTGGATAATAACCGCCGGTGGCAGTCTCAATTTGATGAAAGTAAAGTTTGAAAGGTTCTCACCTGCATCGTTAGGTAAGCAACAGGCAACGTTTAATAACCAACTGGCATCCCGTGTTTCAGTTATGAAAAAATTCAAAACGTTTAATATTTACACGAGCCTATCAAAAGGGTTTTCTCCCCCCGCAACGGCGGAGTTATTGCCTACCGGCGGAGCAATCAACCTGGGACTGAAGGCCGAGGAAGGTTTGAATTATGATGTAGGACTGAAAGGAAGAATTTATAAGATGAGGTTTGATGTGAATGCTTTTATCTTTTCGCTTAACAATACCATTGTGCTTCGCCGGAATGCCGGTGGTGGCGATTTTTATATTAATGCCGGCAAAACCAAACAACACGGAATAGAAACAGCGATTACCTACCCGGTAATTGGATCTTCAAAGCTGGATGCAATGTTTTGGTTGAGCCATACGTGGCACAACTTTCATTACAAAGAGTTCAAACGATTAACAGAGGATTTCTCTGGAAAGCAAATGCCTGGTGAGGCGCCACATACTTTTTCAACTGGTTTTGATATGAATTTTAAGAATAGGTTCACCGCCACGCTAAGCGAATATTATAGTGGTAAGGTGCCACTAAACGATGCGAACACTGAGTTGGCAACCTCCTACCACCTGCTTGGCTTGAAGCTTGGATACAACCTTGCAAAAAGTAAAATGCAAGTAAAGTTTATAGTTGGTGCCGATAACCTGCTCAACGAAAAATACAGTTTGGGTAACGACATCAATGGGTTTGGCGGGCGCTACTATAACGTTGCTGCCGCACGAAACTATTATGCTTCTGTGATCATTCAATTATTCATCAAGTCGGCGAAAAGCAATTAAAAAAAATCTAAACTTTTTGTTTTCCTAAACTATTGCCAGCCTATTTTCGTGATGGTGATTGCGAACAATGTTCATGCCCGTGATGCCATGGCAGTGTGCGACCCCGCAACGGCGGGGTAAGTAGCACGATGTAAATCTTTATCCTGCCGTTTGGCTCAAAATTTTCAATAACTTTTTATGCGAATATTTTTATTATTGGCTTTCCCTTTTATTTCATCCGGAGTTTTTGCTGCCCGTGTATTTGGGATAGTTACCGATGCGGGTGATCAGCCTCTTTCTTTTTCAACAATTTTGGTTAAAGGCACCGCACAGGGAACTTCAGCCAACAGTTCCGGCAGCTATTCGTTGTTGTTGGCGGCAGGTGAATACACGCTGGTTTGCCAGCACATAGGTTACCGCAGTATCGAGAAAAAAATAACGGTTACAAATAACGATGTTCAACTTCACTTTACATTGCCTGGCCAACGGTACGATCTTGGTAATGTGATTATAAAAAATGGTGAAGACCCAGCCTATGGTATTATTCGCAATGCTATTAAAAAACGTAGCTTTTATGAGAAGGAACTGAAAAAGTTTGAGACCGAAGTTTATATAAAAGGGCAGTTTAAACTAAGAGATTTTCCCAACCGGTTTTTTGGGCAGAAGGTTGACTTTGAAGATGGCGATACCAGCAAGCGGAAGATGATCTTCTTATCTGAAACAGTTGCCAGGTATTCGGTGGATGCAACTAAAAGTAAGGTGGAAGTAATGTCGACAAAAGTAAGTGGAAACAAAGATGGCTTCGGTTTCAGCAACCCACAAATACTGTCGTTCTATGCAAATAATTTAAACTTTGGAAGCCTTAACCCGCGGGGTTTTGTTTCGCCCATTTCAAACAACGCACTCAATTTTTACAACTACAAGTTTGAAGGAACTTTTTTTGAAAATGGCCAGATGATCAATCGCATTAAGGTTACACCCAAACGAAAATATGAACCGCTGTTTAACGGTTATATCAACATTATTGAGAACGACTGGCGAATACATAGTTTGCGCCTTACGTTGTACAAGGAGAACCAAATGCAACTTGCCGATACGCTGGTTATAGAGCAACTGTATGTGCCACTCGGAAACGTGTGGGTGATAAAGCAACAAACCATTTACCCGTCGGTAAAAATGTTGGGGTTTGATGCTTACGGAAGCTTTGTTCAGGTGTATGACAAGTTTAACCTGGAACCGGTTTTTGCAAAAGACTTTTTTGATAACACGGTATTGAAAGTGTATGACAGCGCTAATAAAAAAACACCTGCTTACTGGGATACCATTCGCCCCATACCATTGCAGGTGGAAGAAATAAAGGACTATAAGAAAAAGGACAGTTTGGAAATAGCCAGGCAAGATCCCGCCTATCTTGATTCGCTTGATAAAATAAGGAACAAACCCAATGTGATGGCGCTAATAACATCCGGTCAAACCTATGTGAACGACAGGAAGCGTACAAGTATTACCGTAGATGCATTGCTGGATATTATCCAATTTAATACGGTTGAAGGTGCGGTGCTAAACTTCTCCCCACGCTTTACAAAAAGGTTGGAGGAGAAGGGAAGAAGGAGCATTAGTATTACGCCCAACCTTCGTTACGGCTTTAGCAGCAAGCGTTTTAATGCACATGCGAGTGGCACCTATTCGTTCGGTAAAAAATATTTTTCATCCATTACTTTAGCGGGGGGCAGAAGAATTTTTCAAATAGATAATGCCAACCCCATATTGCCGCGAACAAATACGATTGCCACTTTAATGTGGGAAAAGAACCTTATAAAATTATATGAGGCTTCGTTTGCAAGGGTTGCCTTTACTAAGGGAATAGGGGATGGCTTTACAATTGGCGGTTCGTTTCAATACCAGGACAGAACGGGTTTGCAAAATACTACGTTGCATAAGTGGCGCGATGTAAAAGACCGAGTGTTCACGCCAAACATTTTTATCCCAAACCACCAGGCAAGTGTTGCAACCATCAATATTAACTGGCAACCGGGTGCCCGCTATGTTGAACTGCCCGAAAGAAAGTATAGCATCGGTTCAAAATATCCCACATTAAATCTTTTGTTTACCAAAGGCATAAAAGGTTTAGCGGGAAGTGATGTTGATTTTTTGAAATGGCGTTTTGGCGTAAGCGATAACCTGAACCTTAAACTTGCAGGGCGTTTTAGTTACAGGCTTGCCGCGGGTGGTTTTATCAACCGGAAATCAGTTTTTCTTCCCGACTTCCAGCATTACTTTGGTAACCAGCAAAGCGCAGCAGCACCTTATCTCAACAGTTTCCAGCTAATGAAATTTTACTCTTTTAGTAATAAAGAAAAGTTTTATTCCACAGCGCACGTCGAATACCATTTAAACGGATTGCTTACCAATAAAATTCCATTGTTTAAAAAGTTCAACTGGTTTCTGGTTACCGGAAATAACACTCTGTACCTGGGTAACAACACAACCTATACAGAGGTGTTTGTTGGACTGGAAAACATTTTTAAAGTGCTTCGCCTCGATTATGTGCAATCATTTACCAGTAATGGTGGGGGCACATCGGGCATCCGCTTTTCGTTACCTGGAATATTGAGAGGGGAGAACGAATAAGCTCCAACACTAAAGTAGCGGTGGGACTTAGTATTGCTGGAAGAATAATCAATTCAAAATTTTTTGCACGTTGTCGTTACGTAATCGCCTCCAAAATGAAGTTGATGCCGATGCAGTGGCGCTCCACAAAACGCTACATCCTTTCCGGCACTTTTATACCCAGCAAGCCCATACCGGTTTCAATAACCGAAGCGGTAAGTTCAGCAAGTTGCAGGCGCAATGTTTTCTTTTCATCGCTTTCTGCATTTGCAATGGAGTGTTCAGTATAAAATGAATTGAACGTTTTGGCAAGGTTAAAAATGTAGATCGCAATTTTCGACGGATCCAAATCGTTGCCGGCTTCTTCCACGTTGTATGTAAATTGTTCAAGCTGCACTATAAATTTTTTTTCTAACGAAAACAATGCACCACCTGAACTTTCGCCATTGGTTGCCAGGCCAGCTTTACGTAAAATGCTTTTTATACGAGCATGGGTGTACTGAATAAATGGCCCCGTAAAGCCATGAAAGTCTATACTTTCTTCGGGGTTGAAGATCATGCGCTTTTTAGGATCGACCCGCAACAAAAAAAACTTTAAGGCACCAATGCCTATGGTGTTATAAAGCTCGTTTAGTTCCTCAGCACTAAAGTCGTTTACCTTACCAAGCTCCTCCGTTTTTTGCCTGGAAATATTGATCATATCTTCTACCAATTCATCCGCATCTACAACAGTACCTTCTCGACTTTTCATTTTACCCGTGGTGAGTTCAACCATTCCATAGCTTAAATGATGGATGCCTGAAGCATAGGGTGCGCCCAGCTTTTGCATAATAAGCTTCAATACTTTCATGTGATAGTTTTGCTCATCACCAATAACATAAATGCTGCTGTCGGCGCCAAACTCCTCATACTTTTGTTGTGCAAGGCCAAGGTCCTGCGTTATATAAACGGATGTTCCATCTTTACGCAATACCAGTTTTTCATCCAGTCCATCTGCGGTAAGGTCTATCCAAACGCTGCCATCTTCTTTCCTGAACAAAACACCTTTCTGCAGTCCTTCTTCAACAAGGTCTTTCCCTAACAAGTAGGTTTTGCTTTCGTAATAAACCTTATCAAAATCACTCCCGATGGTTTTGTAGGTAACATCAAATCCTTCATACACCCAGCCATTCATTTTATTCCAGAGTTCCAATACTTCGTTATCTGCATTCTCCCACTTTACCAGCATATCCTGCGTAGCTGTCATAATGGGCGCTTGTTTTTCGGCATCCTCTTTTTTCATTCCGCCTGCAACCAATTCGCCTACCTGTTTATTGTATTCTGTATTAAATTTTACATAGTAGTCACCAACAAGATGATCTCCTTTTAGTCCGGTGGATTTCGGCGTGGCACCATTCCCAAAAATTTGCCAGGCTATCATGCTTTTACAAATATGGATACCACGATCATTAACGATACATGTTTTGAAAACCTGCTTGCCGTTTGCTTTCAAAATTTCGGCTACACTCCAGCCTAAAAAATTATTGCGCAGGTGCCCAAGGTGTAAAGGTTTGTTGGTGTTGGGCGATGAATACTCAACCATTACTTTCTTACTGCTTGCTGGTTTACATCCAAAAGTTTTATTGCTGTATTGCTCCATTAAAAAAGCAGTCCAATATTCTGACGAAACCGTGAGGTTTAAAAAGCCTTTGATGATGTTGAAACCTGTAAACAATTCAGCATTGTTTTCGATAAGATGATTACCTATTTCATTACCCAATACCTCCGGCAATTTTTTTAAATGTTTGATCAGTGCAAAAAGCACCAAGGTATAGTCACCTTCAAACTCAGGGTTTGTTGTGTTAACCTGTACATGCCTTGCTTCAAGCTTTAAATCATACAGTTCATCAATCGCTTTTACAGCCGTGGATTTTATGGTTTCAACTATATTCATTGTTCTATTTTGGGTGGCAAAAGTACAATATAAGCCACTATCTTCGCCGCTTTACACTGTTGTGCCCGATGCGGAAATTAATATTAAGTATAAGCGATCTTTTTTATCCTCCATTTAAAAGATTGATGCCTCTGCAAACGTTCAGGTACGCTGCCTGTGGCGGATTTAATACAGCGCTCGACATCTTTATTTTTTTTATCAGTTACAACTATATTTTGAAAAAAGAAGTGACCTATGTTTCGCACATTGCAATCAGCCCACATATTGCCTCCTTTTTGCTGGCGTTCCTGTTCAGTTTTCCTTTTGGTTTTTATTTGAGCCGCTACGTGGTTTTTACCTCCAGTAATTTGCGGGGCAGGGTGCAACTTGTACGTTATTTTTTGTTGGTGCTTGCCTGCATTGGACTTAATTATATGTTCCTGAAAATATTTGTAGAGCAGGTTCATATTTACCCTACCATCGCTAAAATATTTACAACCATTATTGTGGTGGCATTTAGTTATTTCACCCAAAAGAATTTTACGTTTCGAACAAAAAAAGAACAGGCGAAAAGCTAATAAGTGAAATGGCAAATTATGGTTTGCGTGCCTCGCTTTCATTAATGCTTACCGGTGTCTGTCAAACTTAACTTAGCCGGTTTGCGTACCTCCATTTAGCTGAACCAATATGCTGAAGTCATGCGTTTATTTTTATTTTCACTACTGATTTGCTACAGGGGGTTTGCTCAAACAGACAGTGCTCAAGTTGCTCAAGTAGCTTTTGGATTGAAAGTGCATAGCGGCGCTGTGCTGGTTCACACGCAGGCAATCAAAAATGTGGAAGGCTCAAAACCGTATGGAATTGAGGTTGAATATTCCAGGCAGGGAACAAGTGACAGTGTTTGGAACCGTTGGGGTTCTTATCCGCGCAGTGGTATTGCGCTCTCTTATTTTAATTTCAATAATAAAATTTTAGGTTCAGCTGTGGTTGCCAGCTTGTTTATAGAGCCTCATTTGCGTTTGGCAAATCGAGTACAAATTATATTGCGGGGCGCTGCCGGCCTGTTGTATGCAACCAATCCATACCATCCGTTGAAGAATATTGAAAACAATAATTATCCAAACCACATTAACCCCTACCTGCAAATTGGTGGTGGTATTAATTACCAGTTAACCCGGCATCTAACAGTGGCTGCTATGCAGAGCCTTCAGCATTTTTCCAATGGCGGTTTTAAGCAACCTAACCGTGGGTTAAACTGGCTTACAACCTCAGTTGGTTTACTATACTATCCTAACACCAATTCACTTCCACATTATAAAAGAACGTACAACAAATTCTGGAAACATCAGCCAATTATAAAAGATGCCGGCATCATGTTCGTTCCACAGCAAGGGTACAGTTCGCGTACAAATGCACAACGGCAATTTTTGATAGGTGCATTTGTACAGCTAACAAAACAACTCGGCAGATTTAGCGGCGTTACTGCAGGCGTTGAAGTTTATAACAGCCATTTAAAAGAAAACCCGCCTACCGAAACAAATCTTGCTGCTTCCAATTGGTTTGCAGGTGTACATGCCGGTCATGCTTTTTTAATGAACCGGGTAACCTTTAAACAGCAGATAGGTATTTATCTTTTCGATCAAACTTCTTACTTCGCCCAATATTACTACCGGTTTGGCCTAGACTACCGGTTAAGCAAACATTTTTTGATAGGGTTAAATTTAAAATCTCACACCGATAATGCTGATTTCCTCGATGGCAGGCTCATGTACCGTTTTTGAAAGAGCAAGCTTTTAGCGCAATTTGTTTTGCTGCGCGATGTATAACTTTGAAAGTCTTGTTACACTTTTTCTTCTTTCAGAATACCCGCAATATGAAAAAACAATTTCTTTTCTTCCTGGTGTTAATGCTATGGTTTAATGCAAGTGCCCAACGTAATAAGTACAATTTCAATCCAGGCTGGAAATTATATGTTGGCGATATTCCTGAAGCATATAAACCCGAATTGGATGATGCATTGTGGAAGGAGGTGACTTTGCCCCGCGCATGGAACGAGGATGATGCATTTAAAAAAGATATAGTTGATTTGTCAACCGGTATCAGCTGGTATCGAAAACATTTTATTATTCCATCATCAAATCAGCCACAAAAAATTTTTGTTGAGTTTGAAGGTATAAGGCAGGCAGGCGAGTTTTATATCAACGGGCAAAAAATTGGCATACACGAGAATGGGGTAATGGCTTTTGGGTTCGATCTTACCCCCTATATAAATTTGAATAAAGAAAATGTAATTGCTGTAAGAATAAACAATAGCTGGGATTACCGTGAACTTGCAACCAACACCAAATTTCAATGGGAGGACAAAAATTTCAATGCAAACTATGGGGGAATTTGCAAAAACGTGTTTTTGCATGTGACCAGTGAATTTTACCAAACACTACCCCTGAATTCGTTACTGCAAACCAAAGGCGTTTATGTTTACGCTGATGGCTTTAATATTAAAACCAGGTCTGCAACCATTCATGCTGAATCACAGGTCAGAAACGAATCAGGTGCCGATCAAACAGTGCAATACCAGGTAAAAATTAATGATCTCGATAATAAACATGTAGCAATTTTCAATGGCAATAAGCAGACTATCAAACATGGTTCAACTGCTACACTTTCAGCCGAAAAAGCATTAACGGGATTAAACTTCTGGAGCTGGGGATACGGTTACCTGTACAATGTACAAACCATTTTATTGGTGGATGGCAAGCCGGTTGACATAGTAAATACCAAAACTGGTTTTCGTAAAACGGAATTTAAAAATGGAATGATCTACCTGAACGATCGGGTGATACAAGTGCACGGCTATGCACAACGAACATCAAACGAATGGCCTGCAATCGGTATGTCGGTGCCTGCATGGATGAGTGACTACAGCAACCGGTTAATGGTGGAAAGCAATGGTAACCTTGTACGCTGGATGCATATCACTCCATGGAAACAGGATATAGAATCGTGCGACAGGGTAGGGCTTTTACAGGCTATGCAGGCTGGCGATGCCGAGCACGATGTGGAAGGGGTAAGGTGGCTGCAACGCAAAGCAGTGATGCGCGATGCCATCATTTACAATCGTAATAATCCGAGCATTATTTTTTATGAGTGCGGCAACGAATCCATTAGTGAAGCGCATATGAAGGAGATGAAGAAAATAAGAGATGAATATGATCCGCATGGCGGCAGGGCAATTGGATCCCGTGAAATGCTGAATAGTAAGGTTGCCGAATATGGCGGAGAAATGTTGTACGTAAATAAAAGCGCAAACATACCAATGTGGGCAATGGAATATTCACGCGATGAAGGTTTGCGAAAATATTGGGATGATTACTCACCGCCGTTTCATAAAGATGGCGATGGTCCGTTATTGAAAGGACAGCCTGCAAAGGAATACAATCGCAACATGGAATCGCATGCGGTGGAAGATGCGGTTCGCTGGTACGACTTCTGGAAGCAACGACCCGGTACCGGTAGGCGGGTGAGTTCAGGTGGCGTAAACATTGTTTTTTCGGAAACCAACACCCACCATCGCGGAGCGGAAAATTACCGGCGCAGCGGCGAGGTGGATGCTCTCCGTATTCCGAAGGAAAATTTTTATGCGCACCAGGTTATTTGGAATGGATGGGTTGATGCCGAAAATCCAGGCATCCACATTATAGGACATTGGAATTACGCGCCGGGTGTTGTTAAAGATGTGTTTGTAATTTCAACAGCCGACAAGGTAGAATTGAAAGTGAATGGAACATCCCTTGGCTACGGCAGCCAAAGCAGCCGTTTTGTTTATACTTTCAGGAATATAAATTATAAGGCAGGAAATATTTCAGCGGTGGGGTATGATGCCAAAGGAAAAACGCTTTGCTCAACACAAAAAAACACTGCCGGCGATCCGGTAGCCATCCGGTTAACCTCTATTAAAAACCCGAACGGTTTTATTGCCGACGGGCACGACGTGGCGATAGTGGAAGTTGAAGTGGTTGATGCTAAAGGCATCCGTTGTCCCACCGCATTAAACATGGTAAATTTTTCTTTGGATGGTGAAGCCGAGTGGCGTGGGGGCATGGCACAGGGTCCGGAGAAT
>JANPIA010000190.1:0-6055 GCA_031424735.1 Segetibacter sp. | reverse complement strand
ATGAGAAGACTTCAGTAGTGTATGAGTTTCCTGAAGCAGTGGGTGATCCGTACTACCCGGTGCCACGACCAGAAAATGACCAGTTGTACAAAAAATATAACGCATTGGCAGCCCAGCTAAGCAACACCTATTTTGTTGGCAGGCTGGCAACTTACAAGTATTATAATATGGACCAGGTTGTGGCACAGGCGCTTACTACGTTCAAAAAAATAATGCAAACAGATATTTCTAAACTGCCTGCAGATGGAGAACGCGTATTTGAAACCCGGAATTGAGTTGTGGGGCGGTATTGAATGTTCGCTAAACCGGGTGCAAAATAGCTACATGGACCAGTTGGACCGGTCTGGCCACTATACCAGGGACGACGACATTGAACGCTTTGCAGCACTCGGTATTAAAACAATGCGCTACCCTGTATTGTGGGAGAAACATTGTCCGGATACCTCCTCTCACATTTCGTGGGATTACACCACCCGCCGCTTAAACCAGTTGAAGGAGTTTGGTATTGACCCGATAGCAGGATTAGTTCACCATGGAAGCGGGCCAGCCTATACCAATTTTTTTGATGGAAGTTTTGAAACCGGATTGGCTAAATATGCGGAAGCCGTTGCAAAACAATTTCCGTGGATCAAGTTTTACACGCCAATTAACGAGCCCCTTACCACAGCGCGTTTTTGCGGACTGTATGGGCATTGGTATCCCCACCGGAAAACAGATGAAGATTTTTTAAAAATTCTTTTATCTGAATGCAGGGCAACCGTACTTGCAATGAAAGCGATCAGGCAGGTTAACCCGGATGCAAAGCTTGTTCAAACGGAAGACCTTGGTAAAACCCACGGTACACCTCTACTAAAATACCAGGCTTCATTTGAAAATCACCGCAGGTGGCTATCGTTCGATTTACTTTGTGGCAAAGTAACCCGTACTCACCCGCTCTGGAAGTATTTGATCTTCTCTGGCATTACTAAAAAAGAGCTTGCATTTTTTCAGCAAAATCCATGTCCGCCAGATGTTATCGGAATAAACCACTACGTTACTTCTGAAAGATATATTGATGAGAATTACAAAAAGTTTCCGAGGCATACCTGGGGCGGAAACAAACTGCATAAATATGCTGATGTAGAAGCAGTGCGGGTAAGCAACAATTGCGTTGCTGGCCCATACAAATTATTAAAAGAAGCATGGGAACGATATAAGCAGCCAATGGCAGTAACTGAAGTGCACCTGCATTGCACTCGGGAGGAGCAGCTTCGTTGGTTTAAAACTGTGTGGGAAGCGGCTATTCAATTAAAAGAGGAAGGGTGCCAAATAACGGCAGTTACGGCCTGGGCATTGCTGGGCTCTTTCGACTGGAACTCGTTACTGACAAAACCGCTGGGTGTATACGAGGCCGGCTTATTTGACGTTCGATCTGTTTACCCGCGGGCAACAGCCATCAGTAAGATGGTTCAATCGCTCTCGAAAGGCAAACCGTTTACGCATCCTGTACTGGAAGAAGAGGGCTGGTGGAAACGACCCTGCAGAATACAATATTTTTTATCGGGATACAATGAAAGTAAGTTATGTATGAAATCAACATCGCAGCCATTGTTGATCACGGGCAAAACCGGCACACTCGGTAAAGCATTTGCACGTCTTTGCACAACACGCGGTATTCACCATCACCTGCTCGATCGCGACGAACTGAACATAACGGATGGTGCACAAATCGAAAAGATCATTCTTCAATATCGCCCGTGGGCAATTATAAATGCTGCAGGGTTTGTTAGGGTGGATGATGCTGAAACCGATGCTGAAACTTGTTTTTTAGTAAACAGCCTGGCACCTAAACAACTGGCAGCAGCATGTAATAAACTGGGGGTTAAGTTTGTTACGTTTTCGTCGGACCTGGTGTTTAACGGGCAAAAAAGAAACCCGTATTATGAGAGCGATAAAGTTTCGCCTATAAATGTTTACGGACAAAGTAAGGCACAGGCTGAGGAAAGTGTTTTGTTGGAAAACCCAACTTCGTTAATCATACGTACCAGCGCATTTTTTGGTCCGTGGGATCAATATAATTTTGTTGCTATCGCCCTACATGCTTTCAACAATAAAATGCCGTTTGTTGCGGCAAACGACGTTACGGTCTCTCCTACCTATGTTCCGGATCTTGTAAATACAACACTCGATCTTTTATTAGATGAAGAAAGCGGTATCTGGAACCTTACGAACAAGGGTGAAATAAGTTGGTCGAACTTTGCCGAAGAGGTAGCCTGCAGAGCGAGGATACAAAAACCTACCATATCTTCTGTACCCATAGCAGCGTTAAACCTGGCGGCACCAAGGCCGAACTACAGCGTGTTAAAAAGTGAGAAAGGCTTCGATCTTCCTTCTCTCGACAATGCATTGGAAAGATTTTTCCGAGACCGGGAAATACTGATTGTGTAAGATCACCTGTAACCAACTGGTAGCATTCAAAGCGTACTATTAAAGTATGCAAGCTCACTCTCAAAATTTATTTGCGGATTTTTGATTTGCAACTCCACTACCTTATCATAATAAGTTTTCAAAAATTTTTTATGTGCGCTTGTTGAAGGTTGAAATGCTTTGTGCTTAAAAGCTGTTACAATGTTTTTTACCTCCTCCACTAAAACTTTCGTTTCCGGTTTGAAATAGCTTTCTGTAAATTTTTCAAACACGTATTCTGTAGCCGCATAATTCGGATGAACAAGGTCGATATCATAGTAGCGATGATCGCGCAACACATCTATCACTAACTCATAAGCCGGAAAATAATGGACATGATCCAATTGTTCGGAAACCTGGTGAACCGCCTCTATCAACCGCGCCTTACTACGGTTATTTTCAATTACTCCATCGCGGATATGACGTACAGGGCTTATGGTTAAAATTATATTGAGTGATGGATTGAACGAGGATAATTGATGCACAACATCAAACATGCAAGAGGTTATTTCCTCTATACTAATAAGATGTTTATTAAATGTTTGCGCCGGGGCGCGATGACAATTTGCTACCGTCTCCCCGTTTGTTGCCAGCCGATACGAGAACGAAGAACCTAATGTAATGATCAGCCAGGAGGCTTCTTTTAAAAAATGATGAGCCCTCTGCTGCGATTGATTGATGTTGGTAAGAACCACCTCTGCATTGGTACCAGTAAAGATAGAATGGTGCTGCCAGCTTTGCCAAAGTTCGTTAAGGTAAAAAAGGTCGTGTTGCGAATATTGTTTGTTGTTAATGTAAGATAACAGGCTGCCGCAAACACTGGTTGGATCAAACAAAATGCCGTTTGGATTTTGAAGGGTTGAGAATTTGAGGTCTGCTAGCCTGCCGCCAATGTGTTCGGTAAAGCAGGAGCCGATGACAAAGATTTTATCGGTGTATGCTATTTTGTTTACAGGCGCATTAATATCAATATCCAACATCCACTTCATAAAACCTTCTTTATATAAAAATTTGTTCGGCCATTAAAATGCTTTCCGCCAATGCCTGCCGGTTTAACACAGGTGGTAAATTGATGGTATCAAAATATGCTATCATTAACTCCGTATTCATATTACCCACAAGTATATCATCTGCCATGGGGCATCCGCCAATCCCTTTTATAGCACCATCAAACCGTTTACAACCTGCCTCGATTGCTGCGTCCATTTTACTATTAAAAGTAGCTGGTGCAGCATGCAGGTGAACACCAAATTGTGCAGATGGATAGGCAGGTATTAATGCCTTGAGAGCGCTTCTTATTTGTAACGGATTGGCGACACCCACTGTATCGGCCAACGAAATGGTTTTTATACCAAGTGCTACAATTTTATCGGCCCAGCATAATAGAATTTCTTCGCTGTAATCATCCCCGTAAGGGTTACCAAATGCCATACTTAAATAAACAACCAGCTCCTTTTTGTTGGTAATGCACAGCGCCTGCATTTCGCATATACGTTTAAAACTCTCCTCCATTGAGCTGTTGGTATTGCGCATTTGAAAAGTAGGCGAAATTGAAAAAGGAAACCCCAGGTAACTTATGTTGTCAAACTTTATAGCCTCTTCCGCTCCCCTTTTGTTGGCTACTATCACCAGTAACTTTGATTTGCTTTCGTGCAACAACAACTGTTCAATCACGTCGGCAGTATCTGCCATTTGCGGGATCGCTTTTGCCGAAACAAAACTTCCGCAATCAATGGTATGGAAACCAACCTGGAGCAATTTATTCAGGTACCTGATTTTTGTGCTGGTGGGTATCAGTGTTTTCCAACCCTGCATTGCATCCCGTGGGCATTCAACCAAATGTAAAGGTGCGGACATGCTGCAATTTAATTTATACAAACTTAGCACTCTATTGCCGGGCGCACTTTAACCGTTTGAATAAACTTATCGTCCGTATTATACTTTTAAATAAAACCAACGTATTTTATGCATCATGTTTTACGACCCTAAACTCCACCCCGAAGAACTTTTACCATTATTAGGCTATTGCAATAAAATGGCTCCTATGTCGGAGGGGTTGGTAAACGACCTTTGTAAATACGCCGTAATTAAACTGTTTAAAAAAGATGATCTTATTTTAAAACCGGGCATGGTTGCCAATTATGCATCGTGGATATTGAAAGGTTTGGTAAGAAGCTACTATTTGAAAGAAGGTGAAGAGATCACTACAAAATTTTTATGGGACAGTGCTACCATTACTTCTATTTACAGCTTTTACAGTCGTAAGCCAGGCAACGAATACATTATGGCTTTGGAAGATACCATGCTAGCCTGTTTTCATTACGACCATATGCAGCAGTTGTATAAGGATCATGAGGAGTTCAATATTATTGGCAGGATAACCACAGAGCGATATTTATTTTTTCTTGAAATTGAACTGTACAACTTGCGCAAACAAAAGGCAGAAGACCGGTACCACTTTTTTGTAAAACACTTTCCTCACCTGCTGCAGCGGGTACCGTTAAAATACATTGCTACTTACCTCGGCATGAACCTGGAAACATTAAGCCGCATACGTGGTAAAAGAGGAACTCACTAAGTATATGGATGACTTATATTAGCTGATATAGAGTGTGTGACAAAAGCACATCGTTTTTGAGATTTTGACTTATGTCAATTCATTCGGTTAAAACAATTTCTTACTTGCACCAAACAAAAAAATGTGTTATGAAGCATGTTCTACTACTATTAACTGCCTGCTTTTTGTGTTCAGTAACATTTGCGCAAATAAACAATGCAGATAGCTCGTTGGTAAAACAGGCGGTGCCTGTTACCAATTACGATCAGCTAATCAAAAAAGCACGGGCAAATAACACCGGTGGAATTTTCCTTTTAATTGGGGGTGCGGTGGCCGGAGTAACGTCTATTGCCATGTACGCCAATGAGGCAGATAAAGAGGGCACGAACCTTATTTCCGCTATTTTTCTTCAACCTGAGCCCTACAAACCAAATTATACCGGAGCCACTATTGGTGGGTTTGTTGGTTTAGCCATGATGGGAACTGGAGTTTACCTGCTTGTAAAGTCGAAACAAAATTACCGTAAAGCCAACCTGCTGGTAAAAGAGCAGACTACTTTTGTTGCACCAGGTTTACCCAAAAAGTTTATTGCTGCCGGAATACGGATTTCAATTTGATGGAGCTACGTTTTACAAAAGATTATAGAAGTTTTATTGGAAAGTTAGCTGGGTTGCAAGTAATCGCGGTTATGTTATACCTTCAATTTGCTTAAACGTATTTTGTTGCGAAGCTTTTCAAAAAACAACATCCTTTCCTTTTCTCCCGCATCGCTTATCAACGCCGACTTTTTTAAAACCTTTTGCACGGTTTCGTAGGTGTACTCAACAAATTTCTCGTCCCGTGTCATAATATAATTGATCACATTATGGTTTAGCGAAACAATACGTGCATTATCCAGTTGGATGATAACGGTGTTATCGCCAAATACAAATTCGTTGATAAAAACCTTATAACTGGCATTGCCGGGGTTTGGAAATTGCCCATAAGCAAATTTTACCCCAGCTTCAATTTCCATTTCAATGTGATCAATGAGTTTTTCCAGACATTCATAAA
>JANPIA010000189.1:0-8903 GCA_031424735.1 Segetibacter sp. | reverse complement strand
CGTTTTCTCTCACCGGGCCGTCCAAAGCATTGATGTGTACGAACACACTTTCCTGCGACTGCTGATCTTTTATAAATCCGTACCCTTTCGATTCGTTGAAATGCGTAATTACACCATGCCTGATGATATCAACGGGTTCTGCATCTTCCATTTTAGGCACACCAATCTGTATGTCCTCACTTCTGATAACCTTCTTTTTACGCGGATCGGGAGGCGTGGAAGATATATTTCCGTTCTCATCAACATAAGCCATCATTTCTTCCAGGCTTTTACCTTTTTTTGAATTCGCCTGGCGCTCTTCCTTCTTCTCTTCTTTTTCTCTTTTCTTTTGTTGCCGCTTTTTTTCGTTTTCTTTTTTACTAAAAGTTTCCTGCGATTTGGCCATAATTTTTTTACTTATTTTTTGTACCTCTTCCAACTTAATTGGGGTTTGCAGAGGTGGGTATTGCCATGAAGGTACGAAGCTACTTCCACAATTTTAAATAATGCCCTCATCAAAAAAAATGAGGCGTAGCTTTTTATAGCTGCAGTCGCGGTATTTTATACATGGGTCAATTATGAAAAATAGTAATCATGGAAAACAAAAAAATAACGAACAGGTTCTTAACTGTTTGGCTGATTAATATCGATCAATACCATTTGTTCAACTAACATGGATCAAACACCAAGGCTTATTGACATTTCGTGGTATTCATTGTACTTTGTTATAATACACTTCACCATAAAAACTATATTCATGAAATCGCAAATAAAAACCTGCCTGTTATTTTTTATGTTGCCCGTGTTTTGTTGCGGGCAAAGAGACTTATTAAAGAGTGCTGATCTCGTATTTCAGGGAGAAGTGCTTAAGCTATACACTTCAACCATAGATTGGGACGATCCCGGTGATTTAGGAATTGTAAAGGTTACCAATATTATTGAGGGTGATGAGTTGTTGAGAAACTATCTCCAAAAAAACATTACCGTTAAATTTAGAAATATCAAAGAAGTAAAGCCGGGGCAAAAAGCTATTTTTTATACCAACCTCTGGTTGAGCGGAAATGGGTTGGCAGTAACTGAAATTGGTAGGAAGGATACGGACGATGGTGGTATGGATAAACAAAGGGAAGAAATAAAAGCAATGAGAATGCAAATGCAGGATGATTCGTTAAGAGAGAATTTGCGAATTACAGATCACGTGGTAACGGGACGAGTTCTTTCCGTTAAGAAATTAGCGTTGCAAAACTTGAAAGAGTCTGAGCACGATCCGGTTTGGACGGAAGCGGAAGTAGAAGTGGATGAATCTTTTAAAGGCGATTTCAAAAAAGGAAGCAGGGTTAAAGTGACATTTGCCGCAAGCAACGATATTATGTGGGTACGTTCGCCCAAGTTTAAAACAGGTCAATCCGGCGTTTGGTTATTGAAAAAAAACCAGGAAGAGTTTCAGCAGGTGCCCAATTTTATTATTGCAGATAGTTCCCGCTTTTTAGATGTGAGAAAGCGGGAAAGCGTTCGACGACTCATCCAATAATTCCTTCCCTTGTTTTTTTTTTCTCTCACTCTGTAAAATCATTTGCAATGAAAAATCTATTCAAACTGCAAGGTGCATGGAGCATTATTTTTCTTTGTGCTTCATTTATAGCTGAAATAACATTTCTCTTTGCCCAACCCACTATACTTACCCGAACCCGGTACAGGGTAATTAACATGATGCCCAATGCCCAAAGCAACGAAACCAGCCAGGATAGTGAACCTAACATTGCTGTAGACCCGGAGAACGTAAACAATATGGTAGGCTCGGCTTTTACTTTTAACCCTACCGGAGCAACTGCCACAGCGCCCGTTTACATTTCGACAAACAAAGGGGCAACATGGGTACTTAACAACATAGTGCCAAGTGGCAACGGTGGCACCGGAGACATCTCACTAAAATTTGCGCCGCGGGGTCATACACTTTACACAGGTACACTACGTGGTGGCTCATCGCTTACCATGAATATTCTGCGATCGGCAAACCCTTTTGGCGCAGCGACGATGACACAGCTTGTTAGCCGTGCAAACGAAGACCAGCCCTATATTACGGCATTAACCACTTTAGTATCCGGCTCCGACCGCGACCGTGTATATGTAAGCAATAACAACCTAGGCGCAGCAAGTGGAAGAACCGCTACGGTTGATCTTTCAGCAAATGCCCGTACCGCCGCAGCGCCTGCAGGCTTTGCCAACAATGTAATTGAAGCAAGAACCACCAACGGGCAAGACCGTCCTTCGGTGAGATGTGCCGCCAATGCAAACGGTGTTATTTACGGTTTATTTGCACGTACCACCGCAAGTAGTGGCAGCAACCGTACCTGTGATGTAACTGTTGTACGGGATGATAATTTTGCGACCGGCGCTTCACCATTTACTAACCTGACCGGCGCTGGCAGCCTCGCCGGGGTATTGGTGGCAACCGGGGTTAACATGCCTTTTATTAATGCGCCTGCACTCGGGCAAAACAGGCTAGGCAGCCACATGTCTATTGCTGTAGATCCAAATAATTCCGCAATCGTTTACATAGCCTGGACGGATAGAACGGGTGCCACCGGAACCAATCTTCATGTTCGCAGGTCAACCAATTCAGGCGTAAACTGGTCAGCAGATTTACTAACCATAGCCAATGGACTAAACCCGGCGCTTTCCATCAACTCAACCGGAACAGCAGCTTGCCTGTACCAGCAATTGGTAACTGGTCGATGGGAAACCCACTTCAGAAGCACCACAAACGGTACAACCTGGAGCGATGTTATCTTATCCAATACACCCGACAACAACCCGGCACCAACTTTTCAACCTTACCTTGGCGATTATTGCGATCTTATGTCGGTTGGCAGAAATTTTTATGGTGTTTTTTCAGCAAGCAATATTCCCATTACAGCTAATTTTCCGCAGGGTGTAACCTACCAGCGAAATGCAAATTTTACAACCAATCAATTAAGGAACCTTGCTAATAACGGTAATGTAAACGCATCCATCGATCCGTTCTTTTTTGCCGTAGAGCAGGTGCCTTTTGTGTTCGACATCTGTACACTGCAACCCTGGAAATGCAGGGTAATTGAAATGGATCCACGCATAATAAAAATTAAATGTCTGACTGAGCCTTGTATAGTAGTTGACCCTATTCCCAGGAATTGCCTGGTAAAATATAATTGCCCCGGCTGCGGTGGTAACAATGTTTTGTGCCCGCCATACTACCATATATTTATCGACGAAATTGATCCGCGCCAATGGCAGTTCGATCTCGTTCATAAGGATGGTGGTACCGTGCCTTACCAACTGAACAAAACACAATCAGGCATCGTACTAAGTTTTCGTCCCGATAAAGAAAAGTTCAGGGAAAAAGAGATAGGTGATTATTATATTTTATTCAGGGGCGATAAACTGAATGGGAAAAAAGAGTTCCAGTTTAAAACCCGGCTCGAAGTAAGCGACTACCGGTACAAGGAGCACCTTGAATTTGGAAGGCGTTAGTGGTGTTGTGGTACCAACCTGCTATAATTGTTAGATACACACTTGTAACGGCTAACCTTTATAGCAGGTTTTTTTTGTTACCAGCAGAGTCGCTTCGTGATGCTTCAGTGGCGTCGCATTCCGTTCATCAGTGGCCCTTCATTGCAGCATTAGTGTAGTGTGTTTAAATTTTTTCCAGTACCGCGTTAATAATTTCAGTTAATCGCTCATCGCCAAAATAACCTTCTGCTTCGTCCCTGTCTCTAACATCACTTTCATAAAAATTTAAATTAAAGGCAAGGTCATCCAGTACCTCCTGTATTTCCACCGGTTCATTAATTTCATCCCATATTTTATTTTGAAGCTCAGTTATATAGCCTGCACGTACATGTGCATAGCTGGTTTGTATTTTATGTAACAGTGTCTTTATTTTGTTGATATCATCTGGCATAACTATTTTTCTTAAAGGTTTAAATACAAAGCAGCCTTACTTATTACCGTAAGGTTTACATCAGTGCAAACATTTATAATCACTTCAACAGCATTAACCAACCCGAAGCAACAGGCAATCCTCTTTTCACATCAATCACGTAATAATACAGGCCGGTTGGCAATGCCTTTCCACTTGTTGTTCCATCCCATGCAATTGCCGTTTGTGACCTGTACACCTGCTGCCCGTACCGGTCAAAAACAATTAGCTCAAAACCAGGATATGCCTCAAGTGCAGGTATCTTCCAAACATCGTTTATCCCATCGCCATTAGGCGAAAACGCATTGGGGATATTCAGTTTTTTGTAAACCAAAATGCGGACAGCATCGCTCACCGTTCCGCAGCCATTTAGCGATGTTGCCCGTAAAACATATAGCGTGTCGGTGGCGGGTTTCACTATGGGTTGTAATGCATGCACGTCGCTAATGTTATAGGGTGGCAGCCATACATAAGTAGCACCACCAGTAACGCTTCCATTTAACTGAACTGATTGACCCTCTGTTATTACTTTATCGGATCCGGCGCTAACAATTGGTTTATCCTTTATGTTTATTTGCACTATGGCGGTGTCTGTGCATAAATACTGATCGGAAACCTGTACTGTGTACAACGTACTTTGTACGGGCACAGCCATTGGGTTAGCAATTGTCGCAGACGATAGCCCCAACGATGGTGTCCACCGGTAAGCATTTCCACCGGCTGCTTGTAACTGCACACTATCGCCCATACATTCGGTAAAACTATTGTTAGCAACCACCGCCATTGGCTTTGCTCTTACCACTAAAATGGTAGAGTCCATTTTTTTACACAAGCCGTTGCTCGTTACTTCAACATAATATTTGCCGGCACCCAATGGGTTTATATTAGCGATCGTAAGTACGGGTCCGGAACCTGTAAAACCGTTGGGGCCACTCCAGCTATAAGTAGTGCCGCCTGTTGCGTTCAGCAATACCGGCTGACCATCGCACACGGGCCCGGTGTTGGTTGTAACCGTGGGTTTGTTTGCATTGATACGAATGGTGAGTATATTGGAAGCAACCCTGCATTGCAACACGTTTATATTAACTGCTTCGGCAATGGTTGAACGGTACAGGTAGGTGCCCGCAGCGGATGTTGCGCTGAAAGTTTCAATAAAACTGGATGCATTTGCACCGGTGATATCCTGCCACGAAACGCCATTATCATTACTTTGTTGCCATTGAACGTTGGAGTTATTGTAGCCGTTTGCATTGCTGGAAAGTGTGTATTGTCCGCCGGTTCCCTCGCATAAATCTACCGGCGATGCGGAGCCATTGATGGATGCATTGATCAATGCACCGCAAGGGCGAAATGTAATATCATCCAGTGCAAGATCGTTGCCGCAGCCACCCGGTGCATTGTTGATCAACCGAAGTACAATGCGGCTGATGTTAACAGGTGTGGCAAAAAAGAAACCATATTGCTTCCACACTGCAGCTGTTTGCGGGGGCAGGTTTCCTGTTGAATAGGATTGTATAAGACTTCCATCCAAACGCTCTATGCGAAAGGTCAGGTTGGGCTGAATAGGGTTGTTATTGCAGCCACCCGTGGGCCTGCTTACGTTCATGATCCATGCTGCAAATTCATAGGTTGTATTGCTGCACAGCAGGTCAACCGTATCTACATAAAAAGCACTGGGTTGAAACGATCCGTTCACCATCATAAAATAGCCGTTGGGGTCACCAGTATGGTCGGTTGAAAGCGAGTGCCACGAATTACTCCAGCAGGCAATGGAACTATTGCGTACTGCATAATATCCATCGTTCGGGCAATCGTTGGGGTAATACTGGTAGTTGGTAACTGAGCCGGGTAGCGGTGCGCCGGGGTTTGAACCGGAACCAAAAGTGATATTCACGATAGGATCGCCCAGGCTGCCCTGGCAAAGTTGTGCATTTGAACTTACAGTCGATAAAACAGTAAGAATAAAAAAATAAAGAATTCGCAACATCTTAGCTAAGGTCTGTAAAAGAACCATAACATCAGCTGATGAGTGCCATTTTCAAATTTTGTGCGGCGACAACTATTAGAATAAGGTTCTCGTAAACAGAGAAACCGTCACCTCAATCTTTCCTTAAACTACAAATGCCGGTATCCAAAAAAAAGCTTGTAAGGAATAGATTATAATGTTTCGTTTTTATGACCTTGTTGGTGGTTCCGGCCCGCTATTGCCGTTTCCTAAGTCCGTTTAAAAACTTTCAGCAGCTATACCATGTACAGGGATTTATTATAGCGCGTAATATTCAGATTTTTGGAAAAATAGGAACTCTCCAATATCCGCTGGCTTTGCAGGGATATCAGATGCTTTATGGCGGGTGTATAAAGGGGATTTACTTTACAACTTCGTTATATGCTTTTTTCACTGCACCTTCCATTCCTTTTCGGATGGCAAATTGCGCTACGATATTGCTTGCCAGCCGCCCGGCAATTGGTTTTACGATGCCAGTAACACCCCCGCTGAAATAAACTTTATAAATGCCGTCGAGAATTAGTCCTTTGGCAAAATTGAGGAAGAAGTTCATTGCAACGTTTTTGAAGGAAGGGTCACGTTCAATAATATCTGGATCGCCAAGTGCCTGCATTGCAACTTCTGTAATCGACGAACCCTGCAATGGCAGAAACAGCTTTCCTGCAATTCGTTCACCCCAGCCTACTTTACCGTCTTTGTTGGCATCGAAATCATCATAAAAAGCCGCCACTACAGCGGCTGTATTTCCAATAAACCCAATTGCACCTATTTGTTTGCCAAACCTATTAATTACAATCCATTCAATGTTGTCAGCCATAGTCTTTAAATTTTATTTTTTGAAAATAGAACATTTACACTATGTAAATTCAAGTAATAAGTGCAACAATAGGTTTTCATCCTGCTGGGAGGGGTACCATTACTGTGCTTTAATTAAACTGATATGAAAAACAAAATTTGAAAAGTGCGACGCCCCTGTCGATTCATCAAACAACCAATGCCGGTAACCCAAAAAAAGTTTCAATAGATCGTTTACAAAGTTTTGTTGTTTTGACCGATATACTTTTTCACTTCCGGCGCTACCTTGGTTCCGAGCAATTCTATTGCATGCAAAATGTTTCTATGCGGCATGGCACCAATGCTCATTTGTGCAAGAAAACGGGTATGCCCAAACAACTCATGCTCGTACAATATTTTATCGATTACCTGCTGCGGACTGCCAACCAGCAGGGCTCCTTCTTTTTCGGTGGAGGCATCAAATTGCTGGCGGTTCATACCACTCCATCCACGCTCCCTACCTATGCGACCCATTACTTCGGCGTAGGGCGGATAAAATTCATCGCGTGCCTGTTGCGAGGTATCGGCAACATATACATGCGAATTAATACCGAGTTGTAATTTTTGCACATCGTGCCCGGCCTTTGCATAGGTTTGACGGTATAGGTGCGTATAGGGCACAAAGCGGGATGGCATTCCGCCAATGATGGCGAGTGCCATGGGTAAACCCATTTCAGCGGCACGCACTACCGATTCAGGCGTACCGCCAACGCCTACCCATATTGGCAATTTATCCTGGTGAGGTCGCGGGTAAATGATGAGGTCGTTGATGGTTTGAGTCATTTTTCCTTTCCAGCTAATACGCTCCGTTTCATTGATACGAACAAGCATTTCCAGCTTTTCAGAAAACAGTTGATCGTAATCATCCAGCTTATAGCCAAACAAAGGAAACGATTCTATAAAGGAGCCCCGGCCAGCCATGATTTCTGCCCGTCCGCCAGATAAAAGGTCGATGGTTGCGAATTGCTGAAACACCCGTACCGGGTCGTCGGAACTTAAAACAGTAACGGCGCTGGATAGTTTGATATGCTTTGTTTTTACCGCTGCAGCTCCCAATACAACGGCCGGTGCCGACACAGCATAGTCGGGTCGGTGATGTTCGCCAATTGCAAATACATCCAGTCCCACCTGGTCGGCAAGCTCAATTTCTTCCATTAAATTGAGTAATCGTTGGTGTGCGGTAACGGTTTGTTTCGATACAGGGTGTGTGCCTACATCGGCGAAAGTATAAATGCCAATTTCCATAGTTGCAACGCTAGTTTAATTTGCAAAAGTGAGGTAACTAAATTGCCTTTTAGTTCCCCTTCTTTCACGTAATTTATTATAGATTAAAACCCGCATCCCCGCTAAAACAATTAACCATTCAAGCTCTCATCAATTCAACAATTCATCCATCCATTCATCCATTCACTTCTTCCCCCTAACCGTAACTGGCTTTCCATATTTCTTTTTCATCTTATCGCGATGGCTAACTTTTTTATACACCCTGCTGTTCTTTGCAGATTTTGGGTGAAATGATGCACCGCGTTCTTCCTTCTTCGGAACTTTTATTTCTATTTCTTTAACGTACACTTTTGGTTGTTCATCGTCCGTAAGCTCATTTGAAATTTGGAGGTGCGGTGGCAGGGGCGATACGGGAATGTAGAGTTTCATCAAACTTTCAATTGCCTGCCTCGCATCTTGTTCTTTTGGTGTTATGAAACTAATGGCGATACCATTTTTATCTGCCCTGCCGGTTCTGCCAATGCGGTGAATATAGTTTTCGGGAACGGCGGGTATATCGAAATTGATAACGTGCGTTACTTCCGCTACATCAATACCACGGGCAACAATGTCGGTGGCTATAATAAATTTGTAAGTTCCGTTTTTAAACTGCTTTACTGTATTGAAGCGATGGTTTTGTTCTTTGTTTGAATGTATAACGCCGGCTGCAGTGGGGTAGTGTGGTTCAAGCTGCTCGTATAACTGATCAGCCATTTTTTTGGTGGCGGCAAAAATCAATACTTTGGTCATGCCTGCATCTTCGGCAAGCAACAATTGTAACAGGTTTACCTTGGTATAAAAATTTGGAACTTCGTAAGCTGTCTGGTTAATGTTATCTACAGGGGTGCCCGCTGGTGCGGCTTC
>JANPIA010000188.1:0-2252 GCA_031424735.1 Segetibacter sp. | reverse complement strand
GCGGGCTTGGTCTGCTCATTTTCGGTAACGGCTTTTTTAAACCGAATATTTCAACGATGGTAGGACAGCTATATCCCGAAACGGCCAATGCCAAAAAAGATTCGGCTTACACTATTTTTTACATGGGTATTAATGCAGGTGCATTTGTAGCACCACTGGTATGCGGATACCTGGGAGAAAACGTAGATTTTAAATGGGGCTTTTTTGCAGCCGGTATTGGCATGATCATAAGCCTGATCACTTTTTATTATACAAAAGATAAGTATGTAGTTACCCATGCCGGTGAGCCATTAGGTATTGCCCCCAATAAATCGAGAGATACAAGTGTATCGGAAACAGGTAAAACCGGTTTTAGTAATAAACAAATTATAACCCTTATTGTATCAATTATTGTTGCCATCTCCTTAATGTTTTTCGTGCTGGGTGTTGATTTCTGGGGCTCAGCCATTTATGGTATGACACTATGTTTGCCTTTTGCAATTCTTACCGACAGATCGCTAACTAAAACCGAAAAAGACAGGCTTTGGGTCATTGTTATCATCATGCTGTTTGTTATTTTCTTTTGGATGTGCTTTGAACAGGCAGGAGCATCGTTAACATTTTTTGCCGATGAACAAACGGATAGAACTGTTTTTGGATGGGAGATGCCAGCCAGCTATTTTCAAAGTTTTAATGCAGGCTTTATTGTGTTACTCGCTCCTTTGTTTGCCGGCTTGTGGGGTTGGCTTGGTAAGCGCAAATTAGATCCACCCGCCCCGGTTAAACAATCAATAGGGTTAGGATTGCTGGCTTTAGGTTTTCTGTTTATTTCATTTGGCACCGCAGATAACCCAGCAATTAAAGTAAGTATCGTTTGGCTTACTGGTCTATACTTTCTGCATACTATTGGTGAGTTGTTTTTAAGTCCTATAGGTTTATCAATGGTTAATAAACTTACCCCAGGGCGTTTTACTTCTCTTATGATGGGTATTTGGTTTATGGCTATTGCTACCGGTAATAAACTCGCCGGAACAATGAGTTCATTATATCCTGATCCCAAATCAACCGAGCCGCCGCCGGTGTTTTTAGGTCTTACCATCGACAACCTCCATACCTACTTTATGATCTTTGTTGGTTTTGCAGGCGTTGCCGCAATTATTTTATTTATCCTTTCGTTCAAGCTTCGCAAAATGATGCACGGCTTGAAGTAGTTGTCTGATTACAACACAAGAGGCTATCTCAAAACGTGGGATAGCCTCTTGTGATTCTTATCCCACCCAGGTGATAGGTGACAGTGTGAAGGCTTATTGCCATTGACGAGAGATCTTGAGAGATCTTTTATTTTTGAAAAAATAAGTTTACGTATTTTAAATCCTCAAACCATTGCTATGAATGAGATAAAACAGTTTCAGCCTTTTGTTGCAGCCGAAACACGTATGAAAGAATTTACCGTACGTGCAATAGTGATGGGATGTATAATGGGTTGTTTGTTTGGTGCGGCAACTGTTTATCTCGCTCTGAAAGCAGGCCTTACTGTTAGTGCTTCAATACCGATTGCCGTTATTGCAATCACTATCGGACGAAGATTTTTTAAAACAACCATTCTTGAAAATAACATCATTCAAACTACCGGTTCGGCCAGTGAAAGTATTGCTGCCGGTGTCGCTTTTACACTGCCTGGTTTTCTATTTCTTTCTATTGCTGAAGATGGACAAAGCGTAGGCGCAGAATACTTCAACTATATCACCATACTTGTGCTTGCCATTTTTGGCGGCTTACTTGGAACATTGATGATGATCCCTTTAAGACGGTCTTTGATAGTTAAAGAGCACGACACTTTACCTTACCCCGAAGGAACTGCATGCGCCTCCGTCTTAAAGGCCGGAGAGAAAGGCGGTGATGTAGCAAAGACAGCATTTTTAGGTGTTGGAGTAGCGTTGGTTTATGCATTTCTTCAACGGATATTTCATGTAATAGCGGAAGTACCGGGTTATGCAACGAGTTTAAAAAACATCGAGACGCTGATGCTGCACTTCTGCGGCGAGATCCGCCTCAACCACTGGTACCGGCGTGCGGCCGAGTGGCATTCGGAGCCGGTCATCAAGGCGATCTACGAGACGCTCGCGCGCGACGAGGCGCGCCATGGCGGCGCCTACTTGCGCTACATGAAGAAGGCGATGCAGAAGTTCGGCGACGAGGCCCGTGCGGCGTTCGCGAAGGTCGGTGTGCTGATGGCGAGCGCGCGCCGCACCGCGCAGGCGCTGCATCCGACC
>JANPIA010000187.1:0-1953 GCA_031424735.1 Segetibacter sp. | reverse complement strand
CTCGCAATAACGTCTTTCTATTTGCTGCATTTAGCTCTGCGGTACAAGTGAGTGACACAACGATGCATAATTGAAAAACTATAGTTGGTCACCAAAAAAACATTACCCGAAACCTTACCGCATGCTTAATGCCTATTGTCAATTGCTAATTGCCTATTGCTTTTTTAGTACGTTATTGTTATACCTGCACCGATGCCCATATCGCTATCGTAGTGTGTTGAGATACCGATGTATTTGGTGACGATGTACCGTAAGCCTGCCATGTATTCTTTATCGGAATTGCCCATTAGGTTCATTCTTAATCTTGGGGCAAGCGGAATGTCTTCCCGCATTAATTGAAACCTGAACTTACCCTTGCTGTCTACTCTTGCCTCAGCGTTTACCAACATGGGTAGCGTATATTGAACACCTGCTACAAAGGCTTTACGGTTTGTTTGATTGCTAATTTGCCCAAACATATTCTTTTCATCCTCGTCGTTTCTTACTCGATTGCGATGATAATCGAACCCAACAAAAGGAAACCACCACTGGTTCCTGCCGATATACCTTCCGAAATAAGTTTCACTTTCATTACCATGTTTTGCATGTGCCCCGATACGCCATTCGGACGAGAGTTTATAACGGGTGTTCATTAACATTACTTCTCCATCGCTGCCATTGCTTTCTAATCCTACCGAACCCATTAAATGAAATTTTCTATCCTCAGCGTTTAAGCCTCGCCTTGCTACTTTTGAATTTGTGATATCTGTTTTATCAACCAAGGGATTGTTGTAAGCGAAAACTTTGCCCATTCCACTCATCATGTGGTACAAAATATGGCAGTGAAAAAACCAATCGCCGCCACGTTCGTTTGCGTTAAATTCCAATGTGTCTTTTTCCATTGGCATGATGTCGATGATGTTTTTCAGGATGGCATTTTCACCTTGTCCGTTCAGCAACCTGAAGTCGTGACCGTGCAGGTGCATAGGGTGGCGCATCATGCTGTTGTTGTAAAGAATGATCCTTATGTTCTCGCCTTTCCTGATGAGTATTTTATCGCTTTCTGAAACCACCTTGTTGTCCATGCTCCAAACGTAACGGTTCATATTGCCGGTAAGGTCAAATTTTATTTCTCTCCACGGACCTTTGGGTAAAGTGGTTTTTTCGGGTGCCCGCAACATTTCGTAATTGAGTGAGACAATATCTGAACCCTCACCCGCCGATGAAGAAGCCATATCCATGCCTGCCATATTATGACCGCTATGGTCCATCGCTGGTATTACTTCAGCTCCCGGTCTTTCTGTTGTGGGAGTAGTTTGTTTCCTGCCTGCCCGGCTCTTCTCCATGCTTTGCACCTTTTTCATAGTGCGGAGTTCTTCACCAGCAACTTCCGGATACATAACCGTGTTCATATCAATAATCTGGTTTTTCATTTCCATTCCTCCCACATTAACCAGGTTGCCTTTCATATCCATCATGTCGTTCATCATTTGCATGCCTGAAAAATATTTGGGTCGTTTCCACCGTACAGCCGGCACCTTTTCGCCACTGCCGAGCCACATAGAAGTGAATTTTGTACGGTCTTCAGGTGTTGCTAAAAACTCGTAACTCTTGTTGTCAGGAATGGTTACCACCACATCATAAGTTTCCGACACGGCAATAATTAACCTGTCAACTTCTACCGGTTCTACATCGTTTCCATCGGTTGCTACTACGGTAATTTTTCCGCCTGAGAAACTAAGCCAGAAATAATCCGAAGCTCCACCGTTTGCTATACGCAACCTTACTTTATCACCTGCCTTAAATTGTGGCTGTTCGCTTTGATTTTTTCCGTTCATGAGGAAATTATCATAGTAGATATCTGTCAAATCCATTGCATTCATCCGCTTCCATTCGTTCTTCACTTTTGTTTTAAACCAACCCAACTTTATTGCTTCCAAATAGCTTTGCGTAGCACCTTTTTGCACAGCAAAC
>JANPIA010000186.1:0-9908 GCA_031424735.1 Segetibacter sp. | reverse complement strand
ATTTTAAAGCATTGTTTGAAGCGTTGGAAAGAGAACAGGATGCCCGTGGTAACCTGTAGTGTTAATAACTTTTACGCTAACTATTTTTTATACTTTAACTATTAATGTTGCCGTTATAAGCCTGTATCAAATATTTTTGGTTCGATGAAACTTTTACTCTTAGCCCTGACAATCTTAATTTCAATCAACTTCACTTACGCACAACTATCGTTTGTCGACCTCCAAAAGAGTTTTCCGAGAGTTGCTGCAGCTATGCGGGGGAAAGAAGATACTTTGAAACGCCAGTTTGCTACCGCTGGTTTACAATGGCCGGTTAAACAAATGTATATCCGGTCGTTTAAATACGATAGCCAGTTGGAGGTTTGGGTGCGAAGCAGTAGCTCCGATGCGTTTAAACTATTTAAAACCTACCGGGTTTGCGCACTTGCCGGCAGTATGGGTCCTAAACGTATGGAAGGCGACTACCAGGTTCCGGAAGGATTTTACTACATCAACGAATTTAACCCGCGTAGCAGCTATCACTTGTCGCTCGGCATCAATTATCCCAATGCATCCGACAGGGTTTTGAGTGATTCGGTGAAACCCGGCGGCGAAATTTATATTCATGGAAGTTGCTTAACCGTTGGCTGCATTCCCATACAAGACAGCCAGATAGAGGAACTGTATACTATGGCGGCTTATGCTAAAGCTGCCGGACAGGATTTTATACCCGTGCATATTTTTCCCATTCGTTACAGTAACAAAAAAAGCTTTGAATATTTTGCCAGGACCTCAAAAGATGACCAGGATTTACAACGTTTTGCCATAAAAATTAAAGAGGTTTACGACTTTTTTGAAGAGAAGAAAAAGCTACCACTGATATCTATTAATAAGAAAGGCGAATACGTGGTGATGTAATGTTTCCCTCTGTTCTCTCTGATAAAGCCTTTTTTTGTTATCCTCCTATCGAACTCAATTATTTACCGACTGAATTATTAACGCGGCTATCTTTGCTGCTATAGCAATTGCGCTGTCTACAATAACCAAAATTTCTGTTATGCCATCTTTTGATATTACAAGTAAAGTCGACCTTCAAACACTCGATAATGCAATGAACGTGGTAAAGAAGGAAATCCAAAACCGGTTCGATTTTAAAAACAGTCACGTTGAAATCGACCTGAACAAGAAGGATTATAAAGTGAATATAGAGGCGGAAAGTGAAATGAAACTCGACCAGATTACCGATGTGATACTGAGCCGTAGTATGAAGCAGGGCATTGCGCCTGAGGCATTCGACTTCTCAAAAGAAGCTTTCCAAAGTGGTAAGATCGTTAAAAAAGAAGTGATCGTTCGCAATGGTATCAAACAGGAAGATGCCAAGAAAATTGTGAAAACTATCAAGGATAGCGGATTAAAGGTGCAGTCGCAAATTATGGACGATGTGGTACGGGTAACCGCCAAAAAAATTGATGATCTCCAGGAAGTTATAGCGCTTTGTAAAGGAGCGAACTTTGGATTGGCACTTCAGTATGTCAATATGAAATCTTAATCCTTGCTATGTTATCTTGCCATTAATGACGAAGCAATTGGCTAGAACATTCGCCTAGTTTCTTCTCCAAAACCAAATTACTTTTCAATAACTTTTGGCTGAAAAGTTGCAAATGGCTAATTTCGCCCTTCGAATTTTTTTAAAACCGCATGGCAAAATCCATGCAATACAAAACATAAAATCATGAAACAAGGTATTCATCCCGAAAGTTACCGCCTGGTTGTCTTTAAAGACATGAGTAATGGGATTAGTTTTTTAAGTCGTTCAACTGCCCAGTCGAGAGAAACCGTACAGTGGGAAGATGGTAAGGAATATCCCGTAATTAAGTTGGAGATTTCAAATACTTCGCACCCTTTCTACACAGGTAAAAATATGCTGGTTGATACTGCCGGTCGTATTGATAAGTTTAAGAAGCGTTACGCTAAGAAGGATTAATTCACTTTTCAAAATATATAAAGCTCCTCTGCAAAGTGGGGCTTTTTTATTTGTAGGATATTCGTCGGATGCACAGGCGCGTGCCCCATAATAAGATTATGTGTTATTTTCGCTCACTTAAATTATTTGCATGGATATGAAGGCAACGAGTTACCCCAAAGACAAAATAAAAATTCTCTTTCTCGAAAATATAAGTGACAAAGCGGTAGACCTTTTTAAATCGTCCGGTTACACTAACATTCAAAAATTAGGGGGAGCGCTTAGTGAGGAAAACCTGGTAAAAGTTATAAAGGATGTTCACTTGTTAGGTATTCGCTCCAAATCGATGATAACGCCAAAAGTATTGGAGGCTGCCCAAAAATTACAGGCGATCGGTTGTTTCTGCATTGGTGTAAACCAGGTTAATTTGGCAGAAGCAACTTGCCGCGGAGTGGCTGTATTCAACGCTCCATATAGTAATACTCGCAGCGTTGCGGAATTGGTAATTGGCGCGTCGATCATGCTAATTCGCCGCATACCCGATAAGAACAAGGCTGCACACAACGGCATCTGGTTGAAGGAAGCAACCGGTTCATTTGAGCTTCGCGGAAAAACCCTTGGCATTATCGGCTATGGCAACATCGGCAGCCAGTTAAGTGTGCTTGCCGAATCGCTGGGCATGAAAGTATTGTTTTATGATACAGAAACAAAAATGCCATTGGGGAATGCAGAGGATAAAAAGAGCCTGAAGGAATTGGTCGGCATGTCGGATATTGTTTCGCTGCACGTTCCCGATGTTCCCTCTACCCGAAACCTGATCAATAAAGCAAACCTGAAGCAATTCAAAAAAGGCAGCATCCTTATAAACTACGCAAGAGGCGAAGTGGTAGAACTGAAAGCCCTGCGCAACGCCATTCTGGAAGGACAAATTGGTGGTGCAGCTATTGATGTTTTCCCGGTAGAGCCTGAAAAAAATGGCGATCCATTTCAAACGCCGTTGCAGGATTTGCAAAATGTTTTGCTAACACCCCACATTGGCGGAAGTACCCAGGAAGCACAGCAAAACATAGGGGAAGACGTGAGCAAAAAGCTCTTTCAATATCTTGAAAAAGGGATCACCAACGGCTCCCACACTGTACCGGCATTAAACTTGCCCCCGCAGGAAGGTGCACACCGGATACTTCACATACATAAAAATATCCCCGGCGTATTGAGCGCCATCAATACCCAAATGTCGAAACACGACATAAACATTGTGGGGCAGTATTTAAAAACCAACGACGACATTGGATATGTTGTGCTGGATATAGATAAGAAACTCAGCACCCATGCAGCCCAACTTTTAAAGGAGGTGAAAGGAACGCTTAAAGTGAGGTTACTTTATTAATCACGCATGAGATTTTTTGCCGTCTTTTTTTTCATTTATTGTATCCCTGTACTGGTTGCGGGTCAAACATTTGGTATAAAGGGTACTGTTCTTTTTGAAAAGGATGATATGCCGCTCGCAGATGCAAGTGTGTTTGTTAATAATGGTTCTGTTGGAACAGCATCCAATGCTGATGGAACGTTTACATTAACCGGCATTCCTTATTCAACGTTTGAATTGGTTGTTTCATTTGTAGGGTACGAAACCATAGTAGTAAAAATTGATCCTTCTAACATCAACAAAAAGTTCATTATTAAAATGAGCGAAAAAACCAACGAGTTGCAGGAAGTGATTGTTGGCGCGGTAGAAAAAGATGGTTGGAAAAAATGGGGACCAACTTTTATAAAACATTTCATAGGCGTATCTGCAAATGCACAACGTTGCACTATTTTAAACCCCGATGTGCTAAAGTTCAGGCACAACAAAAAAACGGGCATCCTAACCGTGATAGCAAGAGACAAACTGCAGATCAGAAACCAGGTATTGGGTTATAACATCACTTACCAATTAGAAGATTTTTCCTACAACCCCAATCAGGGCATGATCATTTATACCGGCTACCCATTTTTTGAAAATATGGCTACCGGCCGAGACCGAAAAATGAAAAATTGGCTTGAAGAAAGACAAAAATCATACAATGGTTCAGTAATGCATTTCATGCGATCTTTCTATAAAAACAAAATAAATGACGAAGGTTTTGAAATGAGGCATTTAATAAAAATCAGCCGTACAGATTCTATGGGCCGAATGGTATATGACCGGATCATAAAAAAGGATTTTAGTGATATTGATACCGCAAAATATAGTTTGCAACTGGTAAGAAGGGGAGGCTTTAACCGTGCTGAAATAATTGCGACTTCCAAAAACTTACTTCCGGCGGATAGTTTGCGGATATATGATACAGCTACGGCGATAATTGGTATGTTTTTTACAAACTATGTCCAGGTTCGTTATAAAAACGAAATGGAAAGCAACGAATATTTACAGTTACAATTTACCCCATCCTTGCAACGCTCTTTGCAAACTTCCATGTTTCATTTTTTAAAATATTCTCCGGTAATTGTTGAGCCTAATGGACTGTTTTACGATCCTCTAACTGTACTGATGGAAGGATATTGGTCGTTTGAAAAAATTGCCGAACTGCTGCCAGCCGATTATGATGTTGATTGATTTTCCAAAATGTTATCTGTCGGTTTCTCCTGATTTAAACACGATTGAATTATTGGCTATCAAACTGTTAGTATGTTTCATGCAGCTTTTACTGGTTTGGCAATTTTGATAAAAATGTAAAATGAAATACCCAGGCAAAAAACCGAAGCACCTAAAAAAAATGTTTCAGCGCCTGCCGCATACCAGATGATTCCTGCAATAAAACTGGCAAAAAGGGCTGCAATACTTTGGAGACCAGAAAAAGTGCCGATGGCGCTCCCGGTTTCGGTAGCCGGCACCACGTTACTGATCCAGGCTTTCGCGATCCCTTCCGTAGCGGAGGCATAAAGTGCATATAACAAGAAAAGGATGATGAATTGAATTACCGATTCGCTATAAGCCATCCCCCCATAAACAAATGCGAATAAAATTAAACCAGCTATAAAGGTTTTTTTCAATCCAATACGATCTGCTAAAATGCCAACTGGGTAGGCGCACAACGCATAAACAAGGTTGTAAAAAATATATACCCCAATTAAACCCACATCGCTTATACCAGCCGCCTTCATCTTCAACAGTAAAAACACATCGGAACTATTGATGAGTGCAAACGCTATCAGGGGAACAATAAGCTTTCGGTAAGCCGGAGAACTTTCTTTCAAGTAATTTATAAAGGAGAAAGCAGACAACGGACGAGGAGAATTGACAATGGGTCGCTGTTTTTCGCGTAGAAGAAAAGACGCTGCAATAGCGAACAAGCCGGGCAGAAATGCAATATAGAACAAGGTTTTATATTGGGCAGGGTAGAAGTAGAGGTAAACCAGGGCCAGTGCCGGACCAATGGCAGCCCCAACCGTATCCATCGACCGGTGAAATCCAAACACCCTGCCTTTGGTTTCGACCGTAGCCTCATCTGATAGTAATGCATCTCTCGCTCCCGTGCGTATTCCCTTGCCAATTCTATCCACCGATCTGCTGGCAAATATCCACCACGGAAAAGTAAATAATGCCATCATCGGTTTAGATAAAGCGCTTAGCGAATAACCCAGCTGAACAAAAGGCAAACGTTTACCAATGTTGTCGCTCCATTTACCAAAATACCCTTTACTTAACCCGGCAACTGCCTCAGCAATTCCCTCCAATAGGCCAATACCTACTATGGAAAACCCGATAGATTGCAGGTAAAGCGGCATTACCGGGTATAGCATTTCGCTGGCGGTGTCGGTAAACAGGCTTACAAACGAGAGTATCCATACCGTTCGGGTAATTATTTTTGCCCCCTTCATTCGTTGATGCTTAATTTCCTGATCATGTCCTCGCTGATGTTATCGCTGTACATTCCATAAGCGCTTACCAAAACGCCTTTCAGGTCGCCATTAATTTCTTTGATGGCATAAACAACCGCTTCATCTGCCGGATCGCTGTTGCCTTCGAAGCGGTGGTGCTCCACAATTTCAAATTGCCCGGGGTAAAGGCATTTGCCGGTTGAACTACATTGAATATTATCAAAAGCAATATTGAAATCGGTAGTAAAACCCTGTTGCTTCAACCCTTTCAAAGCTTCTGTAACGGTATCGTATTGCATAAAATAGTTTGCAGAAAGATAACCAAAAACCAGCGGGAACAAGGGAGCGCTTTGGCAGCCATTTCTTTTTTTCCTGATGTGGACCCTTGGCTCCAACGTTATTCCATGGTCTGCCATTAGCATTATTGTTTGAAAGATGCAAACACGTTATTAAACTTTCAGTAAATATTGAAAATTACAATTATCTTTGTCTCTTCAAATGTTATAAAATGAAAATAGTAATAATAGGCAGTGGGTTTGCAGGATTAAAACTTGCACGCAGTCTTAATAATAAACCAGGTTTTGAGGTATTACTCATCGATAAGTTTAACTATCACCAATTTCAGCCATTGTTTTACCAGGTGGCAACGGCTGCGTTGGATGCAAGCAATATTTCTTTCCCACTACGTAAAGCATTTCACAACAGTAAGAATGTACGCATCAGGCTCACAACAGTTAACGTAATCGTTCCATCACAAAATAAAATAATCACAGATACCGGTGATATCGACTACGATCAATTGGTTTTGGCAACAGGTGCCGATACCAACTTTTTCGGCAACGAACAAATTAAGGAATGTGCTTTCCCTATGAAGTCTACACAGGAAGCTTTACAGATACGTCACCGGCTTATCCAAAATTTCGAGGACGTATTAATAGCGAAAGATCAAAAAGAGATTGAGCGCCTGATGACCATTGTTATTGTAGGTGGCGGGGCAACTGGGGTTGAAATGAGCGGTGCCATTTCCGAGATGAAAAAATATGTGTTGCCAAAAGATTACCCTGAAATTGATTTTTCGCTGATGAAGATATATTTGCTGGAGGGTGGAGATAAAACACTAGGTGCAATGAGCGATAAGTCGGCGGCAGATTCTGAACGATACCTGAAAAAACTTGGGGTGGTTGTAAAGACCAATACTGTACTTAAACAGTATGATGGTGAGACTGCTACGCTGGGTGATGGAAATACAATTGAAACTGCTACTGTGATTTGGGCGGCAGGAATAAAGGGAAATGTACCAGCGGGGATCGACCCATCGCTGGTTGTTAGGGGCAACCGGATCAAGGTAGACAGATACAGCCGGATAGGAAGTTTTGATAATATTTACGCGGTGGGTGATGTTGCCTATATGGAAACGCCGCTGTTTCCCAAAGGGCATCCGCAGGTTGCGACTGTTGCTATTGAGCAGGCAAAAAACCTGGCTAAGAACTTAATAGTTATGGAGCGCAAATCAAAAACCTTTTACGAATTTGAATACTTTGATAAAGGCAGCATGGCTACGGTAGGAAGGAACCTCGCGGTGGTTGATATACCAAAACCTAAATTGCATTTTGGTGGATTTTTTGCCTGGCTGATATGGATGGGATTGCACCTGGTACTGATACTGGGTGTTAAAAACAGGTTGCAGGTTTTCATCAACTGGATCTACAATTATATAACCTACGACCAAAGCTTACGGTTGATCTTCAAAGAATTCTACAAACCACGCATGCATGTTGAACCACCTCAAAATAGTTATGGGTCAGCAAAAGTCCCCGTCAAAGCCAAAGCCGAAGCAGTTTCATCAACCTAAACTCATCATTTATAGTTTATCATTCATCATTTATAATTAATGCTTATTAAAAAAGGAATAATAGTGACTGGCTCAAAAGGACGAGCAATGGCAACGGATATTTTTTTTGTTGCCACCGGAGAGAAGAAACCTGTTATCATTTATGCGCATGGTTTTAATGGTTTTAAAGACTGGGGCAATTTTGATTTGATTGCCCGCCAATTTGCTGACGTCGGTTTCGTATTCGTGAAGTTTAATTTCAGCCACAATGGAACCACGCTGGAACAGCCGGAAGAATTCGTGGATTTGGAAGCGTACGGCAATAACAATTATACGATTCAGCTCGATGATTTAGAGTTGATAATTGACTGGGCGGTTGACCCGGAAAAGGAATTTGAACAAGAGATTGACCCTGAAAATTTGTATTTGCTTGGTCACAGCCTGGGTGGCGGGCTGGTGATTTTAAAAGCTGCAGAAGACCGCCGGGTAAAGAAGATCGTTACGTGGGCAGCCATTAGCGAATGCAAAACACCCTGGACGAACTGGACTACAGAACGGATCGGCAAATGGAAAAAAACAGGCGTTGAATTCACATTAAACAGCCGTACAAAACAAGAGTTGCCGCTATATTACCAGCTTTACGAAAATTTCCAGCAGAACCGGGAACGGCTTGATATTCAGAAAGCAATCGCCTCATTAAAAATTCCGGTCTTGCTTTGTCATGGTTCAAAAGATGAGGCTGTCCCGGTTGAAAAAGCAAATGATTTAAAAACATGGCAACCCGCCGCTGAATTGTTTATTGTTGAAAGCGATCATGTGTTTGGGAGAAAGCATCCGTGGATAAGTGCTGAATTGCCAGAGGCCATGCAGGATGTTGTTTTGAGAACGATTAAGTTTTTTTAGGAAATAGATTTAATTATTTAATTGTCCTATAATTTATATTATGTTAAACAGTGCACAGCCTAAGATGTAAGAAAAAATAAAACTCCCGCGCTTCTATTTTTTATCGTAGCGAATGTGATTATATTGAGTGTAAAATCATAAAACCTATGACCCAAGCTATTATTATCTATTTCATCTACTTTATTGTTTGCATTTTAATAACTAGAGCAATCTTCAGCATAGGCACTATAGTAAAAAATATGAAGGCTCAAACTACATTACTCTACCTTATAGCAAGGCAGCAAAAAGTACCTGAAGACGCTATTCAAAAAGTAGTAAAAGAAAGCGGAGTTAAATATATCTATCGAGAAGTAAACAATGATTAGTGGTTATGGAACAAAATCCAAAGAAAAAGGAACTTACAGAACAGCAAAGAAAGGAAGCCGCGAAGAAAGTTACTAATGAAGTTAATTTAAAAGGTGGCGCACGGGTTCTTTGGGGAATTAAAGAGGAAACTAAGTATGAAGAATATGACATAGCTCCTATTGAAGTTTATAAGGTAGCTGCCATAATAGTTTTAGATAACACCTATGTCAGAGAGCAGTTTGAAAAAGAGCCAAATAGTAAAATAATGGATTTTTTTATTTCCAGAAATCCAAATTATGCATTAAATGAAAATTTGAAATGGACTAACATTTTTACGCTGGTATTCTCTGCAATAACAACATTTTATATTGCTATGGAATTTTATAAACCAAATTCAGTAGACCTGAAACCGATAAGCAAACAGTTACAACGGATAGCGCAATCACAAGACAGTATGCGGCTATCCCAAAAAAAGATAAACTTTTCTTTAATGAAAGTTGAAGGCGGAAAACATGATACCAATTATGTCAAGACTTTGAAGTAGGGTGTTCCAAACTTTTGTATGCGTACCTTTTGCGTATATGCTATCATCGTACGTTTTGCACACCCACGCGATTTGCTAACGCTCAAGTAAATTTTTCTTTCTTCGAAACTTAAAAAGTGCTCCCAACCCACCGGCTTATTTAAATAACATAACAGAAGTTGTACAGTTTGTTTACACTCAAAATTTAAATTTGAAACTAACTACCCTCCATTCCTCACCTCCTCCCCAACTCCTTCTGTATCTCTTCCAAAGTGCGCCCTATGGTTTTGAGCATTACACGCCAGATGAAAAGGAACGCTACTAACATCATGACCGCATAAAATACAAAGGAATAAAAGCCACCTTTTTCGCTGCCTTCTACTATGATGGGGAACGTCCAGGAAATGATAGCTGCCATAATCCAGTGGGTAAAGCTGCCGAGAGAGCCGCCCTGCGAACGAACAGAGTTGGGAAAGATTTCGGAAATAAAAACCCATATAACT
>JANPIA010000185.1:0-3279 GCA_031424735.1 Segetibacter sp. | reverse complement strand
TTTAGGTTGATTATTTTTCAAACAAGTGTCACCCGTTTTATTTTTTCTTTCCCCTCTTTACGACGTGCTCAAAACTAGATTCCTTTGTTACAATAATTGAATAAGCAAAATCTGGGTTCCATTTGCCGGAAGGGTGAACACCAATAAATCATCGCCTAAAAATGGTGTAAACGCCACTGACTTTCATGAGGTGGAACATGGTAATAAGGAACAACACAATCAACATGAAAATTCCCATTTCGGTATGGCTGTTATCAGTGCTTGTTGTAACGGACCTGAAAACTGGGGCACAAGCACCTTTCGTCTGTGAACCCTTGCTCAGACAAACAAAAGAGCTCATGGCAAATTTGCCGGCAAGTTCCAATGAAGCTTACCAGCAACGGGATAGCATCGTTACGCAGTTTACCCGGTTAGACCAATCCATCCTGTCTGCTTATCCGGCCCTGTCGGCAAAAGTAAATGGGCGCAGTGCCCGGCTCTATACAAAAAGGGATACTGTCCAAAACCCGGTGCTGTTGCTGTTGCCGCCCAGCCAAAAAATGGTAGATTTTTTTCAGCTTGAATGGGGCAGGATGGAAGCGCTGGAGAAAGCTTACACCAAAGCGGCGCCTTCATTTCACGGAAGCAAAGAACTCTACGCATCAAAGGGGTATCTACCGCCATGGGATTCGGTATACCGCAAGCGCCTTCCCTATTTTATGCCGTATAGGGATGGGGTGCTTAAACTTGTGCAAACCGAGCTTGCCTACCTCAAAGCAAACGAGAGAATGTTCTTCAGTAAAAACGAAGACGAACGCATGCAATGGGTGGAAGCAGAACTTGCAGTATTGCAAAAGCTGGCGATGCTGCGTACCAACTACCACAAAACTTTCGTGCGGGATGGGATAGAAAAAGTTATTTTTTGCAAAGAGCGTCTGGCAAACTGCCGGTAGAGTATTGTATAGACTTTTTCGAACAGTATCACTGGCACCAATTGCCAGTGATTTATTTTAAAGTCCGTTCGTCGAAACATATGAACGTTAGTCGGAAAACACACGGTCTTGCATGGCAGCCATACTACGTTTGCTTGCACTGCGGGCCGCACTGCAGCCGCCCTTTTTAAAACCATTTTTTTCTTCTAAACTACAAACCATGAAACACATACTTTTTGCTTTCAGCCTTTTCCTGTTTAGCCTATCATCGTGCAAAAAAGAAAATGCTGCCGCTACGGATGACCTCTATAAGGATGCTCCCCGCAGCGATATGCCCGCCGAAATTGCACCCGCCAACTGGCGCTACGGTAGCCTATCGGCGCTGGGTATTTATGACAATCGCGGCAACCACATTGCCAACGCACAGGATGCCCTGCGAGAGTATAAGGTGACGAGTGACGGCTATGTGGAGTTTGTGCAATACCTGGCCGTAAACAGCAGCAATTGCTACAGCATGGCTTACACTCACCTGAAGGGCACGATGAAGTGGGAAGCGCCGAACAAGCTTACCTGGACGCCGGTGAAGGGCGAGTTTGAATCAAGGTTTACCTGCAGCGGAACCCAAAGCACCCGCACCGCTACCCAGGCCGATCTTGACCGCAGCAAGTCTGTGTGGTGGTACCGGCTGGAAGACCTGACCTATAGCGGCACCAAAGACTACCTTGTGTTGTACACCGACCCGGCCATGCAAAGCCACCACCAGGAGTTTGCATACAAACTCATCAAATGAGGCAAACGGGCCGCACGGCTGTTGCTGCGAGCTGCGGGTTTAGAAGGATTGTGAGAGGCACCCTTCGTTCTATTCAAAAACTTACCGACATGAATCAAACGTTCAGGGCTGTTTTCTTACACATTTCAAAACATCTGTCTTCAATGTGAAAAGTATAAGGAGTAATAAAAGCCATCGCCAACAATCCATACTCTATTTTAGGGATTTCGTTGCGCTGTGAGGCAACTATTTACCGTATAACATAAAGTTTTACACCCGTAAAAAGTGTCGTTATATTTTTAATTTAAGATGATAACTTTTAAATTTTATAGAAGCGTTTTCGTAATTGTTGCATTGGTGGCAGCGCCCTGTATCGGATATGCTCAAAAGGATTATAGTAAGCTGCTTGACCGTTATATTACGGCATATACTTCAGTCTATGACTTTCATGGTGCCATTTCAGTTACCAATAAGAATAAAGTAATTTATCAAAAGGCATTCGGATATGCAAACCGTGAACTTGCCGTCTCAAATTCTTTGGATACTCGTTTCCCTATTGCATCGCTTACTAAACAATTTACATCCTCAGCCATTCTACAGCTTGCCGGGCAGGGCAAACTTTCAATTGAGGATAAATTAAGTAAATTCTTTCCTGCGTTTCCAAAAGGTGATAGCATTACACTACACATGTTGATGAACCACACATCGGGCATCAAAGAATACTCCCAGTTTCCCGAAATTTTCAAATTCAAATGCGATGAAAAGACCCCGAGTTGCAGAGATACAATAGTCAGGCTTTTCCAAAAACTGGAATTTGATTTTTCTCCGGGAACATTTTGGCGATACAGTAATACTGGTTATATACTCCTCGGTTACATTATCGAGCAGGTTTCAGGTAAAACATATGGCAGCTATATCTATGAAAACATTTTTGCAAAAGCAGGTATGATGAATAGTGGCTTATTCAGCCAAGATTCCATTATTCAAAATAGAGCGTATGGGTATACCCGAACATCAAACGGTATGATTGCTCAAATGGTCAATCCTTACAACCTTGGCTATAGTGATGGGGGGCTTTATTCAACAGTAGGTGATTTAAGAAAGTGGAATGCAGCCCTGTATAGTGGTAAGATTATCGGGCAGGAATTTTTTAAAAAGATGCACCGTCCCAACCGCGAAGATAGGGGTGCCGGATACGGCCTATTTGTAGACCGGTTTTTCGATCGGAAAGTCTTTTTTCATACAGGTAATATTCCGGGCTATAGTTCACTTATGATTAACTACCCGGAGGCTGAAATAAGCATTGTAATACTGGCAAACAGAGAAACAAACCTGGATTTTTTGTCCAAGGGCATTGCCGCAATTTTATTTGATAAAGAGATTGTTCTTCCATATGCACGAAAATCAATTAAGCTGGAAAAAGAAAGCTTAAAGTCTTATACAGATGCATTCGAAGCATCATTCCCGTTTGAAGTGGTGGAGAAAGGCGGTAAACTGTTTATGAGTTTTGGAAGGGATATCGAGTTAATACCTGAATCTAAAACGAAATTTTTTGTGGCAGAGGATGACATTGATATTCAGCTGGAGTATGTATTTAAC
>JANPIA010000184.1:0-11932 GCA_031424735.1 Segetibacter sp. | reverse complement strand
CGTGCCAAAGCTGGAAGGTGTAACTTGCAGTTTGCCTGGTATGCTGTAGCGTTAAACACTACATCTTCATACTCAATAATAGTTATAATGTTGTAAAAATATTCCGGTATGAAACGAATAGCCACTGTTTTTTTTGCCTTGTTCTGTTGCCATATTCTTTCTGCGCAAATTATAAGCACCGACGTTTTACCGGTAAGCATTCAAAAACTTGACATTGCCAGAAGCGGCAATAAAATGCTGCTAAGCTGGAAGGTTGCCTGCTTTATTGAACAGGCGAATTTTGAAATACAACGCTCTGGCGATGGAGAGCGATATGCAACCATACATGCATTCAGTGCCGATAGATCCCGGTGCGGACAACCGTTTTATTTTGAGGATGTAAATGTTAGCGGCAAAGTATTCTACCGCGTAAAAGTTGGCAATAAGGATGGGCAATTCTTTTCGTCGAAAATTGTTTCAGCAACCGGAAAGACCACAGGTTTTAATATTAATAGTTTTACACCAACACTTGTGCGGAAAAATGCCTTGCTAAGTATTTCTGCTGCAAACAACGCAACTGTATCGTTAAAAGTTGTGAACACCCACGGGCTTACGGTTCTGCAAAAAGTTGTTATACCTGCAACCAACTCAACTATTGATCTCAATCTGTCCTCACTGGCTCCTGGAATTTATATACTGTTTGCACAAAACGCCGACGGTGAAAAAAAGGCGGTACGGTTTGTAAAACAATAAACTGTAATTGCTTAATTCGTAAACATTTTTTATAGTTTGATGTTAATTTCATTGCCGGTTTTTATTGCCTCAAAACTCACCATCATTTTTAAATATTTTTTTTATGTCAGATGAAAATGTAAACCCGGAGCAGAAGCCAATGAATGGCGTAAGCTCCAACGGACATGCAAATGGTAAAACAACCGTAGGATCGAACCTGCTGACCACGCGCCAGGGACATCCTTTAACCGATAACCAAAGCGTGCGTACCATAGGTCGCAGAGGTCCTACAACTTTAGAAAATTACCCGTTTCTTGAAAAGATAACTCACTTTGACAGGGAGAGAATACCTGAAAGAGTAGTACATGCACGGGGTGCAGGCGCTCACGGTTACTTCGAGGCTTACGGAACTGCGGGAGAATATCCTGTATCAAAATTTACAAGAGCAAAATTGTTTCAGCAAAAAGGTAAGCAAACGCCTGTATTCGTACGTTTTTCTTCCGTTATACACGGAGGTCATTCGCCGGAAACATTGCGTGACCCTCGTGGTTTTGCAACCAAGTTTTATACGGAAGATGGCAACTGGGATTTAGTAGGCAACAACCTGAAAGTTTTCTTTATCCGCGATGCAATGAAGTTCCCAGACCTTGTTCATGCTTTCAAACCAGACCCCGTAACCAACAGGCAGGATGGCGAACGCATCTTCGATTTCATTAGCAACACGCCAGAAGCATTGCACATGATCACGTTCCTGTTTTCGCCTTGGGGTATTCCGGCAAACTACCGCCACATGCAGGGTTCAGGCGTTAATACCTATAAATGGGTGAACGAAGAAGGTGTTGGTGTATTGGTGAAATATCATTGGGAGCCTAAACTTGGTGTAAAAAATCTTTCGCAACCTATGGCGGAAAAAATACAGGCAACCAACTTTAATCACGCCACGCAGGATCTATACGATGCTATTGAAAACGGAGAATTTCCCGAGTGGGAATTGTGTGTACAGATCATGGAAGATGGCGAACATCCTGAACTTGATTTTGATCCGCTGGATGATACCAAGATTTGGCCGGTAGCGCAGTTTCCTTTTATGCCCGTAGGTAAAATGACCTTAAACAAAAACCCTGAAAACTATTTTGCAGAAGTTGAACAAGCTGCATTCGGCACCGGTGTATTAGTGGATGGGTTGGATTTTTCCGACGATAAAATGTTGCAGGGAAGAACTTTCTCTTACTCTGATACACAACGTCATCGTGTAGGAACAAATTATTTACAGCTACCCATTAACGCACCCAAAAAACACGTAGCCACTAACCAACGCGATGGGCAGATGACGTATCGTGTGGACTATGGGGAAGGTCAAAACAAACATGTGAACTATGAGCCTTCTTCCATGAACGGGTTGCAGGAAGCGCCAAAGCCTTTTAAAGATCATACACCACATTACAATGCTAATTTGATCAGGCAAAAAATTGAAAAGCAAAATAATTTTCAGCAGGCTGGTGAAAGATATCGTATGCATGAGCAATGGGAGAAAGATGACCTCATCAGCAACCTTGTAAGCGCTTTAGCCCCGGCTAAAAAACACATCCAGGATAAAATGGTTGAATTGTTTACGCAGTGCGATGCAGAGTATGGCCAACGTGTTGCGGATGGTTTAAACGAAGCCGCAGCCAGCATGAATGGGCATGGAAAAACGGAAGAAATGAAAGCTGAAAATGCCATAAAAAGAGAAAGAATTCATGCATAAAAAGATTATAATGAATAACGAAAACAGGCTGCTCATTTGGGCAGCCTGTTTGGTTATGTGGGAAGTTTTGTAACCAGATCAGATACTCTACTTTTGAGCCCGCCTTCCTCGGAAAAATAGCTGCGACAAAATTTTGGACCACCGCAGAAATTGAAAAACGAAATGCGCTTTCATCTTTACAAACTTTGTTTTATTAACCATATTAAAGTTGTTAATAATGAAGTGTACCAGGCTCTTTCTAATACTATTGCAAAGCCCTTTTCTTATTGACAGATTTTGGAAAATCTCATTTTTGCTTTTTTAATAAGCATTCAAATAATTCAAATTAGCACATTTACTTAAAACTTCTTTCTAACCTTCATTCACTACATTTATCAACCCAGTTATATAAAATTCCTGTTCACTACCAGGTAAAACTGGCGCTTCAATAAATGAGCAGGTTTATAAAAGAAGTTCTGTTTCACTTCAGCGAAGCATACAATTTTTCCACATCGCTTTTATGGCAAAGTTCGGTACCGCTATTCATAGTAGTGGCTGTACCGGTGGCTATTCCGTATTTCAACACATCGCTCCAACTCCAACCTTGTAACAATGCATACACCATGCCTGCAACCATACTATCGCCGGCACCTACCGTGCTTTTCCGTTTTACTGTTGGCGACATGGAATGAAGCACTTCGTTTTTTGTTATGAGCATAGCGCCCCCGGCACCCATTGATATAACCATTACTTGGGTGCCACCACTATCGATAATTTTCTTTGCTGCTTCAATAGCATGTTCCTGGTGCAGTTCTTCCTTTCCATGTAAAAGGCTAAGTTCACCAAGGTTTGGCTTCATCATAAAAACACCATCATCCAATGCCTGGCGCAAAGGTTCACCTGAAGTATCGAGTATTAGTTTTGCGTTTATATTTTTTGCAATGGCAGCCAGCTTAGCAAAAATATCAATGGGCACACCCGATGGTAAACTACCGCTGGCAACAATATATTCTACACCGGAAGATTTCTCAAGAATGGTTAAACATTGCTGCCACTCTTCCTCTTGAATGTGCGGACCGGGCATACCGAAACGATATTGTATGTTAGCCGATTCATACATCACTTTCAGGTTTTCTCGTGTATGACTTGCAATGGGTATCACATACGATTCTATTCCTTCATCGTTTAACAATTGCTCGTAAAACTTGCCACTGTAACCACCGGCAAAATAAATGGCTGTAGAACTTGCACCCAGCCGCTGCAAAGCCCTCGAAACATTTACACCGCCACCTCCCGGTTCAAACTTTGGATCGGAACAACGCAACTTTTTATCGGGTACTATGGATTTAACGGAAGTGCTTTTATCTATTGCGGGGTTTAGGGTAAGCGTAATGACCTTTTGCATAATTACCTGTTTGGCGTTATCACGATCATTATAATATATTTCATTAAAAAACTATGCATGCATGATAGATTGAGTGATTTAAAAAATGTTCTGCTCGTTTGATGTTAACCCGGCGTATTTCCTGCTAATTCAAATTTAGTCCGATGGTAAATCCTATCCATGGCTTCGACTGGTAAATCCAGGTACGATGGTTTTTATCCATTAAATGATCGAAGCCAATGGCCGCTCCAAAGGTTAAATTACCTAAGCCAATTAAAGCGGCGATCCCTTTTGTAATTACCAGTCCATCGTACTCTGCATTAACCATATTATTTGTTACAAAAGGGTTTATAGCCGTAGCGCCCAAACCAGCAAATACACCCAGGCTATAGCCAAAATATTTTATGTTTGGCTGGTAAGTCCCTAATGGATTTTTATCGAACGAAAGAATGAAGCGGTTGGATCGGTGACCAAAGTAACCCGCAGCATTAAAATTTGTATTAAACTGGTTGGGAAACCCCGCGGTGTAAGGACGATATTTAAAGGCGATGGTTAAAACATCAACATCCAACGAGCCGCTCGAAAAAGTGGTTAGTGGTTGGTAGCGGTTTGATAGAACTTTTGTGTACACCATCGTTTTCTGAGCACTATCTGCAATTCGGTCTTCTATGTTTTTGGTAATAGGGTACGTCAGAATGTTTTCATCGCTTACCACTACATAAGATGTTGTTTTCTGTTTATTGATTTTATAAAGCCCTGTTTGCATTTGTAAAGTAGATGTTTCTTTTATTGCACTGCAACCTAACAGCAAAGTGCTTATTGCCACAAATAATAGAAATTGTTTCATTATTTAAACGGGATAAAACGAATATACTCGAACCAAACATTGGAACCAAAGTAAACGGTATCAACCAACCTTATAAAATTTCTTCTACAATATACCAGTAGCCTTTTACCCCGGCCGTCTCATTAATATGCAGTCCCATTAAGCTTGCCCCCAAAGGCGATTGAGGCGACAGCGAAACAACCCATATATCATCCACCAAAATTTTCCCCATTGCTATACAAATAAACAGGTAACCTTTGTTTGTTTTGACAAGGCTTCCGTTTACAATTTGTGTTGAACAAATATATGGATCGATTTTATCAAGCACCGCTTTCATATTAACAACTTCTCCCAACTGGCGGGCGGTATTTTCCTGTTCTATCTGTAACATGGCCAGTGCAGTTTCGTGCTTATCGCCGGCTGTACTTTTGGTTTCGTTGGATGCGCTTTGCCTCAGGTCTCTCAAATTGGTTTCGAGCAAAGAGATTTTTTCATTAACTACTTGCTGATAGCGCCGGTAAACTGTTTGTTTGAAGGTCATTGTTCCATTTTATTTTTATATACCCATCATCGCATCGCAAAAAACACCATTTTTTATTTTTAGAAATCACACTAAAACACCAACTTAAAAATCTAAAAGGATCATGTTCTTTAAAAACCGGAGCTTCTCTTTTTCAAGCAGGTCGATCCAAACTGAAGGTGATCGCCTACAACCCATTGGTATAAAGTTTCAGGGTGGTTGCTTGCATCCACGTTTTATTTTGCTGAACTTTAGAATAAACTTTATTGCCATGGAAAATAAATTTGTAAGCGCTGTTGCCGGCGGAATAGCAGGCACCGCTGTAATTACAGGTATGATGCTCTTATTATCGTTTGTAGGAATGCCTGACATTAACTACGGTACTATGTTGGCAGGCTTCACACAAACCTCTCCCCTTTTAGGCTGGGTTATGCACTTTATTATGGGCATCGTACTTGCTTTCATTTATGTGTATTTTTTCAGAGATGAGATTTCTTTTCCCTATGCCATGCGGGGCTTAATTTACAGCGTTTTGCCGTGGGCAATTACCCTTATCATGCTTTTCCCGATGATGGGTTTGGAAACAGGCTTATCAGGCAAACAGTCGCCCGGTATATTTATTTTAAGTACCATGATTGCTTACCTGGCGTATGGTTTTGTAATGGGTGCCATTGCTCGGCCACATGCCATTCGTAATGTTACAACTACTTAAAAAAAACGCCACCAATTTTGATGACGCTATGCAGATCAATTATGGTAAACGAAAATTTATTTTTTCGAGAATACCATCAATACCTTATCTCCTTCCATCAATTGCAATTGCCCGTTTGCTGAAGTGAATGCGGTTACTTTTCGTATTGCGCCCAGAAAAGCTTCTTCGTCATAATCGCCTATACAAACCATTTTGAAAGATGGATTTGCATTTTGGAAATGCAAGCTGTTGCCTTTTAAAGTGTAGCGCCCGGAAATTTTATTACAGCCGGTAAAGCCTGAGAATGTTTCATTTGAACCATAAAAACTAAGCCGGGGCGCCTCCGGTGCATGCATGTTGGGATTGGAACTTTGCGGAGGAGTAATCCTGCTTTCCCCTTCTTTATTTACGAGGTAAACGGTGGTAGAGGTATGCACGGTATCCCCGTTTTTTAATACGCTGCTTTCGCGTTTAACTTCCGAGCTGTTTTTCATTTTGTTGCCAATTGCATTGCCGGTAAATGGTTTACCTTCGTCGGTTTTGCTTTTTAATTCGGGTGCGGTTTGTTTGCCATCGTTAGTTGAGCCGGGCATCGATTGCAATACCCATGTTCCTTCAATATTTCTGCTTACGCCCAATTCGTTTTTACCCAATACGGGTATAAACTCGCTGCCGGTAACAATTATAGAATCAGGTTCGGAGGACAAGGTTGAGTTGTGCTTCATAACCCTGGTTGAGGCTATTTTTGAGCTGGATGGATGAGGCGCTCCGCACGATGCAACTAAACATGCGGAACAAATAAAGAATAATAACCTTTTCATGCGGGTAGTTTTTTCTAAAATAACAACAATTTCGTGCCACCTGAAAGCAAGTAGTTTTTTACACCCATTTTTCCCTTTTTTCCTAATTGATAATTAACATAGATTTCCAAGTGCTAATACCTTTATTAGATGGTTAAACCAACCATCTCACTAATTTAGCCAATCAATAAATGCTCCATTCTATGCGAACCATTTTTTTCGTTGTCCTAATAGTTTTTACACGGTTATGCTTTGCGCAAAACGATGTATTTCCTGACTACAGAAGTAAAAAAGAATTGTTTACCAGGGTTGTTGAAAAAGAGATCAGGAGTGATCTTGCTTCCTTCAGCATGGGCGGTATTGATGAAAGTATTGGCAAGCTGCCATTAAAATCTCTCCCAATAAGCAAAGCAACTCCTGCTTCTATTTCTTTTGCAAACGAGAGTATCCAGGTCACCATAAACTCCGCGCCATTTGATGCTTCCAAACACAAGCTGGGTTTTTACGATAAAAAATACCTTACCCGTATCGATAACAAACCCTACTTCGGCGATTATGGAAAAGTGCCGTTGACCACTGTACAAAGTGTGGAGGTGATCATTGACCGGGATACTATTAATATACCATCGGAAGCCTTATCTGATCTTGCTAACCCTATTTTTTCGTTCGTCGAAAAAGGAGTGCAAAAAACACAGAATAAAGTATTGCTTTCAGCCGACGGGCACCGTATTTATGTGTACATGCTTAAACCAGAAAAGGGCGGCAGCTACGAGGTTACGTGGGTGATAAAAGACAGGAAATATCTTCGCCGGGTGGTTGATTTCGGTTTTCTGAAAGATTAAAGAATCACTGAAAATATACAGCACTAAAAAAGCCCGCATTCAGCAGGCTTTTTTGTTTAGTCAGATTTTGACAAAGAATTAAAAAGTATTGCGCGGGCACCAGTCACCATAACGGTTACCTAACAAAAACCCGATGATGATTTCGTGGGTTCCGTTGCTTACGGTATTTAGTTTGGTGGTAGTATAATCGTATGAATATCCAATGTTGAAAGTGCTGTTTACATTCAAACCTAACATAGCCGCATAGCCATATTTAAAACGATAGGTTCCGCCGGCCCAAAGCAGGTCGCGGTACTGCACTTTTGCGTTTACATCAACCCCCACAGGCAATGGATTTACAAACCTGATTAAGGTGGATGGCATAAAACTTACATCATCATTAATAAACATTTTATACCCGGCACTTAAAAAAATGTGCGGCACAAATTTTCCACCGTTTGCAGTAATAGCGCCATTTGAGAAATCTATTTTAGAAGGAACAATCTGTTGTGCAGATAAGCCTACAAAATATTCAGCGGAGTACATATAAACCCCGGCATTTAAATCGGGCGTAAGCTTATTCAAATATCCACTTCCGGCAACGGCAGGATCAACGGGGAATTGTGTACCAAAATCAAGTTTGCTGGTATTTAAAGTCATGCTTTGAACACCGGCAGAAATGCCTGCTGATAAACTGGTACGTGCTGAAATACCCGTGTGGTAAGCATAGCTTGCTGAAGCTGCAAAACGATTTAATGGTCCGGTGCGGTCGTTCAATACTGTAAAACCAATACCCTGGTGCGGATCGGCGGATGTATAATCCTGCACAAACGACCGTCCCCTCGGATTTTCACCAGGCGTTCCGAAACCGGTAGCGGTTTCTCTAGGATAATCTGATTTTCGCAAGGGTGCATGAATAGTAAAATACGTTGTAACAGGCGCATCCTGCAAACCCACCCATTGATGCCGGTGGCTTATTTTTACATCGGTATAATTTTCAATTCCGGCTACGGCAGGGTTAATGATGTAGTTATTGAATACGTACTGTGTATAATGCGGGCGCAATTGAGCGGATGCAGTACCAACCAGGCCACACGCTACTACAAGTCCAAAGAATATTGTTTTCATTTAATAAAAATAACAAATTAACGTAAAAGAGTTAAAGAACCTGTGAGTGGCTTAATACCTGTTTTTGTATTGATCAGGTAATAATAAACGCCCACCGGAACCGGCTTATTTTTAAACTTACCATCCCATGGTCCATCGTAACCAACAGAGGTTAGTATGCGTTGTCCATAGCGGTCAAATATTTCAACTACCACATCAGGATAGTCCTTGATGTAGGTGATCTCCCATTTATCGTTAATGCCGTCGCCATTAGGACTGAATGCATTTGGTATGATTAATGGTTTTCTAAACCTTACTAAAACCTGATCGGTCGATTTACAACCAAATACCGAGGTTGCCTCCAAGGTGTACAACGTTTCTATTAAAGGCGATGCCAATGGTCTTAATATAGTATCGTTGTTCAAACCAATTGCGGGTGTCCATTTATACTTCAAACCACTACTGCCTGCTGTAGCCTCAAGTAATGAACCTTGCCCCGTTTGCACAAACTTATCAGGTCCGGCAGAAATAGTTGGCAAACCTCCTACCTGCACAACCTGCGCAACAGAGTCAGTACATCCATTGGTCATTGTGTAAGTATAATAAATGGTATGGTTACCAGCACCCGCAGTTCTCGGGTTGAATAAACCTGCCGCATTCACTCCCGGACCCGAAAAGTAACCCGAGCCCGATAAACCTGCGGTTTCTTTTGCAGAAACAATGAATGTATCGCTGTTTACACAAAACGTAGGTACCACGTCGAACTGAAGTTTAGGCGACGCCTTCAGTACAACTGAATCAATCTTATTTGTTCCGCAACCGCTATTGGTTGCCGACACCCACTTTATAAAATACTGGTTGGTAGGCGGGTTATTAAAGCCTGTGTATTGATGACTATATGTTTTACCCGAGGATGGCGAGTTATCGATGGTAGTATCGGTTGGGCTAGGCCAATTCCAGTAGATCACCGTACGGTCGATGGAACCAAACGATACCGCCGATTTATCGGTAAGAATAACAGCGCCGTTTCCACAAAAGTTAGCGGTAGCGGTGTAACCAAAGTTTGCCTGCGGCGTAGTGCTTACACTTAGTGGCTTACTTAATACTGCCGTACAACCTGCAGCCGATGTAACATTCAACTTCACAGTAAAATTTCCGCCGATTGCATAGGTATGGCTTGGGTTTTTTTGTGTTGAAGTATTGTTATCCCCAAAATCCCATGCATAGGTATTTGCTCCGGAACCGGAAGGCGGTGTATTGTCGGTAAATTGCCCTGCTACTCCCTCGCATATTTGCGGTGTAGCAAAATTAACAGCAGGCGGTGGGTTAATAATGATGGATTTCGTTACCACATCACTCTTACAACCGTTACTATTCTCAACAATTAACTTCACATCGTAAGTATTTGCAAGACTATAGGTATTAGTTGGGTTTTGTAGTGTGGATATGGAACCTTCTCCAAAGCTCCAATTCCATTTTATAACAGGAATAGCCGATGAAGACTGATCGGTAAAAGATATTACCTGGTTTTGACAAAGTCCTGTGCTTGCTTTAAAATCAGCTATGGGTGCAGCTTCAACCGTAATAGTTTTTGTTGCAGTGTCGGACGAACAACCATATGAAGAAAGTACAAACTGCTTTACCGTATAAGTACCCGCAACCGTATAAATATGTGTTGGATTTTGTACGCTGTCTGCAGTGCCGTCTCCAAAATCATATCTCCATTTATTGATAACATTTCCGTTTGCAACTGAAGCATCGGTAAAGCTAACCACTTCTTTCAAACATGCTTTTGCCATGGTTGTAAAGCCAGCTTTAGCTTTTTGGTTGATGATGATCGCTTGCGTTGAATCTGCTTTACAGCCTGCACCCGACGTAACTTCAAGCTTAACACTAAACGTACCTGGTGCGGCATACAAATGTGTTGGACTGCTTTGAGCAGAAGTGCTGCCGTCGCCAAAATTCCATAAGTAAGTAAACTGTGCAGGGCTACCACTTGCTATGGTGGTGGCATCTGTAAACTGCCGAGGCATGCCTTCACATCCCTGAGCAATTCCAAAATTCACAAGAGGCAGCGGGTTGATGGTAACCGTTTTTGTAGCAGTATCACTTTTACAACCGCTGCCATTTTCTACCACAAGCTTAACTGTAAAATTATTGGCTGCCGCAAAGGTGTTGGTTGGATTTTGCAAAGTTGACACTCCCCCGTTTCCAAAACTCCAATTCCATTTTGCTAAAGGAGATGCAGAGGATGACTGATCTGTAAAACTGATGGCTGTATTCGGGCATAAACCGTTACTGGTTTTAAAATCTGCAATGGGTGCCGGTGTTACCGCAAACGTTTTGCTCACTGTATCGGAAACACAACCAAGAGATGATACGACAAATTGTTTGATAGTGTAGGTACCTGCTACTGCATATAAATGCGATGGGTTTTGAACACTGTCTGTTTTCCCGTCACCAAAATCGTAATTCCATTTGGTGATGATATTGCCATTGCCTACCGAAGCATCGGTAAACTGAACTGCATTTGTTAAGCACGATGATGCCGGTAAAGTGAAGCCAGCAGCCGCTTTCGGATTAATGGTTAACGCCTTTGTGGTATCGGCTTTACAACCTTCGGCAGAGGTAACTTCCAGCTTTACATTGTAAGTACCAACCGACGTGTACAGGTGCGACGGATTGGCTACCGTGGAAGAACCACCATCACCAAAACTCCATGAATAAACAAACTGCGCGGCGTTGCCAGATGCTATGGTGGTACTGTCGGAAAATAGACGTGCTGTACCTGCGCATCCCTGGGGGGCACCAAATTTTACGTTAGGTGTTGGGTTAACGATCACTGTTTTGGTGAGCGTATCGCTTTTGCAACCGCCCCCATTTTCAACCACCAGCTTAATAGTATAACTGGTAGATGCGATAAAGGTAACCACCGGGTTTTGGGAGGATGATGAAACGCCATTTCCAAAGTCCCAGTTCCACCTTGTAAGTGGCGCAGCCGATGACGACTGATCAGAAAAAGTTACTGGCTGACCATTGCACGCGATGGCTGTTGAATTAAATGCAGCAACAGGTGCAGGCGCTATTGAAATGGTTTTAGATACTGTATCCGATGTGCAACCCAACGAAGAAACCACAAATTGTTTGATGGTATAGGTACCTGGTGCTGGATAAACATGCGCCGGGTTTTGAACGCTGTCCACCTTGCCATCGCCAAAATCGTAACGCCATTTTGTGATGGTATTACCATTGGGTGTGCTTGCATCAGTAAACTGAACTGAATTGGTTAAGCAGGTTGTTGACGGTAAGGTGAACCCTGCTTTTGCTTTGGGGTTTAAAGTGATCG
>JANPIA010000183.1:0-6801 GCA_031424735.1 Segetibacter sp. | reverse complement strand
TCCGCCGAATTTTTGTTCCGGAAAATAAACTGGAAGATGTACATATTGCCCTCGGTAAGGCGCTTAGCCAAACCACCGTTGGCAATCCGGCAAATGAAAAAGTACGCATGGGAGCGCTTGCGGGCAAAGGACAGGTTGAAGAGGTGAAGAAACATGTCAATGAGCTACTGGCATCTTCCAAAATTATCTATGGCAACCTGGACCATGTGGATGTAATCGATGCTGATGAAAACAAAGGTGCTTTTCTTTCCCCATTATTGTTACTAAACGAACATCCTTTTGAAAGTGAAGGCGCACATACGATAGAAGCATTTGGCCCGGTAAGCACGTTAATGCCTTACACCACCACGGGCGATGCAGTAATGCTGTCGAAAAAAGGAATGGGTTCCCTGGTTTGCTCGATAGTTACTGCTGATAATAAAATTGCAAAGGAATTTGTATTAGGCGCAGCCACACACCATGGGCGCATTTTAATACTGAATAATGAATGCGCGAAGGAAAGCACGGGGCACGGAAGCCCATTGCCATTGCTGGTTCATGGCGGACCGGGGCGTGCAGGCGGTGGGGAAGAAATGGGCGGCATAAGGGGAGTGAAACATTACATGCAACGCGTTGCCCTGCAAGGTTCGCCTTCTATGCTAACTTCAATAACCAATGTATATCACGCAGGCGCTACCCAAACCGAACACGATAAACATCCATTTAAAAAACATTTTGAGGAACTGAATATTGGCGACACACTCATTACCGCCAAACGCACAGTTACGGAAGCCGACATATCCAACTTTGCCAATTTAAGCTGGGATCATTTTTATGCGCATGTTGATCATACATCGCTGGAAGGAACCTTGTTTGATAAACCCGTGGCACACGGCTATTTTATTTTGAGTGCAGCCGCAGGCTTGTTTGTAGATGCTAAAAAAGGACCGGTATTGCTGAACTATGGCATTGATGAATTGCGCTTTACCAAACCCGTGTATGCCGGAACTACAATAGGCGTTAAGCTAACCGTAAAAGAGAAAATTGACCAGGAGAAAAAAGACACAGATGATGTTGCAAAGGGAATAGTAAAATGGCAGGTAGAAGTTTATGATGATACCAACGAAACGATTGCAATTGGTACTATACTTACCATGGTTAAGAAGAAGGGCTAAGTGGTAAATAGTTGTAAAAAGTGAAAAGAAGAACCGGGTTTTTAACAACGTTGGCTCCTAACTTTGTGTTGAATCTTCAACTCTGATTAACTCCGCATTTTCTCAGCATCAATATCAAAACCATGATTACAGAAATTAAAGAAGGTTATGTAAAAACAGAAACCGAACATGGAATTTGCACCATTGAATTTCATCATCCTCAAAGCAATTCGTTACCGGGTACATTGCTGGAAAATCTTGCCCAAACCATACACAGCGAAGGAGTGAACAGCACCAACCGTGTAATCATACTTCGCTCAACCGGGGAAAAGATCTTTTGTTCGGGTGCGTCGTTTGATGAGCTGGCTGCTATTTCTACTGAAAAAGAAGGACTGCAGTTTTTCACCGGTTTCAGCAAAGTAATTAATGCCATGCGCAAAGCGCCCCGGTTTATTATTGCACGCATACATGGTAAATGTATTGGTGGTGGGGTAGGCATTGCAGCAGCCGCTGATTACGCCATTGCAGTGGAAGGAGCCGAAGTAAAACTGAGCGAACTTGCCGTTGGCATCGGACCCTTTGTAGTGGGACCCGCGGTTGAACGAAAATTGGGGCTCTCCGCTTTTTCGCAACTGGCTATTGATGCAACCATGTGGCGCACCGCCGACTGGGCGAGGCGTAAAGGATTGTATGCCGAATTGCATGCCGATGTTACCGGTATGGATGATTCCATTGAACGATTGTCAACCGCTTTGGCACATACCAACCCGGAAGCTATGAAGGAAGCAAAGAAAATATTTTGGAAAGGCACCGAGCATTGGGATGAGTTATTGGCGGAACGCGCTGCCATAAGTGGCAGGCTTATTTTAAGCGATTACAGTAAAAGTTTTATTGAAAAGTTTAAAGCGAAAACAACTAAAGCTTAAAGCACTCTTGAAATTCTTCCATCTCCATTTAGTCAACTTCACCATAACCTCACCGCATAGAACCTGTTTCCACATTTGATGCTTCTTACTTTAAGAAGCTTTGCAACAAGCTTGCTAAGAAGGATGATGACCTGAAGCAGATAATTTTAACGCACGGGTATCCACCTTTATGGAGCCGGAAGCCTTCCTTTGAAACACTTATTCATTTTATATTGGAACAACAGGTTTCACTGGCTTCCGCAATGGCGGCCATGGTTCGGCTAAAAAGTAGATCAGGTATTATCACCCCAACAAAATTGATGAAGCTAAATGATGAGGAACTAAAGAGCTGTTACTTCAGCAGGCAAAAAATAGTATATGCGCGGGAAGTAGCTAAGGCTATAATTTCCGGCAAACTTTCTTTAAAAAAATTGGCAAACTCAACCGATGATGAGGTTCGAACCAAACTCAAAAAATTAAAGGGAATAGGGGATTGGACGGCTGATGTATTCCTGATGATGGCGTTGAACCGTTGCGACTGTTTTCCGGCAGGCGATGTGGCACTCATTAAAAGTATGAAAGAAGAGAAGAGGTTGCCGGCAACTTTATCAAAAGATGAAATGCTAAATATAGCATATCAATGGAGGCCTTACCGCACCATTGCCGCCTACCTTTTGTGGCATGCTTATCTTCAAAAGAAAAAAGGGAGAAAAGAGAGGGCAGCTATTCCAGGCAATTAAGGATTTTGCCTTCATCCTGTCGACCGTAAAAATATAATAACGGCTGCCCTATAATTTGCCGATGAACTGAGCGTAGCAACGATGACGCTATAAAAAATAACTGCCGGCACCAAAAACTATTTTACATCAAACTCGTAAACAGAATCAATGTTGGTGTTTTCATCCATTTCCACAATGGGTTTTATAATTCCGTCTGCGAGGCTGTACACCCATCCATGCAGTTGCGGGCGCTGTTCCCGCTTCCACGCCTTTTGTACAATGGATGTTTTGGCAAGGTTCATTACCTGCTCTTTTACCGTCCACTCAATCAACCTGTTCACCCGCAGCTCTCCTACGGGCAACGAATCAACATCGGCTTTGTGCATACGGTAAATGTCTTTAATATTCCGGAGCCACATGTTTAGCACCTGCTTATGGTCTGTCTTCGTCATGGCCGCTTTTACACCGCCGCAGCCATAGTGTCCGCACACTATAATGTGTTTAACTTTTAAAACTTCAACGGCGTACTGCAAAACGCTCAACAGGTTAACATCGGTATTTACCACAAGGTTGGCAACATTGCGGTGTACAAAAATTTCCCCGGGTTCGGTACCTGTAATTTGGTTTGCCGGTACACGGCTGTCACTGCAACCTATCCATAAATATTCAGGTGTTTGCAAATGTTGAAGACGTGAAAAAAATTCCGGGTCTTCCTCCACCTTGCTTTTAGCCCAAGCCTTGTTTTCCTGCAAAAGTTTCTCGTACGATTTCATAACGAACAATTGTGGCAACAAAATAGTTATTAGTAAAATATAAAGTTAACACCTGCGCTTTGGTCGAAAATTTGTTATGAAGTATTTTGCAGCCTTACTAATGAAACAGAATAAAAAAAGATACAGCATTTTTCAAATGGCATCTTCCATTTTTATGATGGTTACAATGCTTTGGCTTACCATTAGTATCCCGTTTGTGACTGCCAGCCAGCAGGAAATTGCCAGGCAAAATCTGCACGAAGATGTTCGGTCGCCTCTGTCGGCCAACGAAGAAGAAGCTGGAAACCCGCTGACAAATACCGACGAAAAAGCGCCAGGTACCAACAACTCCTTATCTGAAGAGTACCTGCACGAATACGCCGTTGCTGATCACTTTTTTTCGATGGTAGCAGTTTGCTATGCTTTGGAAAATGCGGATACTTACACCGCATACCATGGCGAATTGCTTGTTCCTCCACCCAACAAGTCATAAATAACTATCTACATTCCGGGGATGTAAACATCCCTTTCTTTCAAACAATTTTTTTTACGCAACAGCCATTATTCATAATAATGGCGAAATAAATAATTTATTTAAATGAGAAAGCATTCAAAAGAATATTTACAAAATCTTACACCCTACATGGGTTATGAATTGTTATTAGAAGGCAACGACCGCTTTATAAATAATTTAAAAAGAGACCACGATCACCTGGAACTAATTAACCAAACAAGAGAGGGGCAATATCCGTTTGCAGTTATCCTAAGTTGTATGGATTCCCGCACATCAGTTGAATTGATTTTTGACCAGGGGCTGGGCGATCTTTTTAGCATTCGCGTGGCAGGAAATATTGTAAACAACGATATTTTAGCCAGCATAGAATATGCAGTAAAGTATGTGGGATCGAAAGTATTAATGGTACTGGGACATACAGAGTGCGGCGCTATCAAAAGCGCAAAGCAAGGCGTAACCGACGGACACATCACGGAGCTTTTAAATCGTATACAGCCCTCTATTAGCAAAGCTTTGCTTAAAGACGATGCAAATCACCTGTTTGACGATAATGTGGCATATGCCAACGTGGAAAACAGCCTTGAACAAATTTTAACCAGGAGCGATATTGTAAAAAACCATTTTTCGAAAGGAGAGATTGGCATTGTTGGCGGCGTTTATAATATAGAAACCGGTCAGGTAGATTTTTTCAAAAACCTGACGAAAAAGAAGCAGGTAGAAAAGTACATGGAGCCCGTATAGCATGCGTTTTTCCCCCGAATAAAAAATCCCGCGTTTGTGCGGGATTTTTTATTCGGGGATTAATTTTTTTAATTGATGTAATTAAGAGGACCTGTATGCTATGGGATGATCGTTCTTTTTGTTGGGTCCTAAAAAGATGCGTGCATAAATCCGCAAAATAGACAGCTCGATAAATATGAAGCTTAGCGAAGTTAATGTGATCAATACCGGTTGATCGTTGTGAACGTGGGTGAATAAAATATCGATACCCAAAAAAGTAGGTGTAAATGGAAAACCTATTAAAGCCAGGCAACTCAATAAAAAAACAAAAGCAACCGTAGGCTTCTCAAAAGCATAGCCGTGAAATAAATTAAGACTGATGTTATTTTCCAATTGTCTTGTTTTGATCAAACAAATAAAACCAGTTATGGCACCAACTATAATTCCGCTCAGGTAAATGAGTGCTTCTTTCCACTCTACATTGTCATCGAAAATAATAGAAAGGGTAACAAAACATTGCCCTGCAATTACCAGCCACCATGCCTTGCTGGCATCGCCGCGGTTGGCAAAGGAAGCCAGTACCAGCGCCAACCCCATTACAGAAAATGCATAACTGATAGTATAATCAAATTGCAGCGACCAGTTAGCCATTTGTACCGAACTGATGAGACCCGCAATAAAAACAACTGCAATAAAAATAAACGACAAAGGATTGCTTAAAAAACTCATTTGCCTCCCAATCCATTTAAATGGGTTCCAGAGAAAATGATATAGGAACGAATCGATATTCCATTCCTTCAGACCTAAAACATAGATGGCATTTTTTACTTTTTGAAGTGTGCCGTTGTTTTGGCTATGAATGGGTGGTTTATAATTGAAAACCATATCGTGTATCTCGTAACTTAATACTGATGGAGAAACCAGTAGCTGGTAGGTTCGTAAAAAAGCATTGCCTGCAAAGTGTACCAGCGCAAGGGTATGAAATCCTAACGCAACCTCTATAAAAATGAGCCCAATCTGCGTAATAGATGAATAAGCAATTTGTGTTTTCACTGTAGATTGTACTCTAGCAATGGAGGTAGCCACCAGGCTTGTAGCCAGCCCAATGGCTACTATCAAAATTTTCATTGCAAAAATATTATCCCACAAATGTGAAGACCGTATCAGCAAAAATGCGCCCAGGTGTACAGATAGAGAACCATAAAAAATAGCGCTTGAAGTGGTAGGACCTTCCATTGCCCTGGGCAGCCAGGAGGAGAATGGCAGCATAGCTGATTTGGCCGCTGCCGCAATAGTGATCATTATAGCTGTAAAAATAAACATGCCGCTATGATCCTGCAGATGCGCTGTTATAAATGCCTCATCGCTAATTTGAAGAAAGGTAATGTTGGTATGGAAAAGGTGGTGTAACATCCACATAGCAAGCATCAGGCAAACATCGCCAAGGCGATAAACCGAGATAACCTTTAGTGCATTCTTAACGGGCAAATAACGGTCGCGGTAAAAAGCAATCAACAGGAACGAGCAAAACCCCAATAACTCCCAACCAATAAAAAGTGTTTCGAAGTTGCCGGAGAATACCACCACATTATAACCAACGAAAAACAGGAGAAGCGTGTTGAAGAAACGCTTGAAACCTTCATCGCGATGAAGGTAATAACGGCTGAAAATTGAAACCAGCAAAATGATCAGCGAACCTACAATAGCAAACACCGCGGTGGTCTTGTCAAAATAAAAATCAATAAAAAATTCGAACACTGGTGACTTATATAAAACAATTTGTTTGATGTTTAACACCTCACTACCACAAAACATCCAATAAAAAATAAACACTGCACAACCTGCAAAATGCAGGGTAGTTGTTGTAATGGCTAACAGTGCTATAGCTTTTTCTTTTTTTCGCGGTATTATAAGGCTTGCTAAAAAAGCAAACAAGGGCAATAATATAAAGAGCTGAAGTAGTTGCGACATGAATTGGGTTATTATCTAATTGAGTAAACAGGAAGGTTTTCCTGTGTTGCGTGAACGATGTTATTGGTCTCCATCTCCAGGGCATCT
>JANPIA010000182.1:0-1697 GCA_031424735.1 Segetibacter sp. | reverse complement strand
AATAATCCAGAATACTTGCCATAGGTTTTTTTATGCAAGCAACAACTGAAATGTTTTATAAGTAACAGACCTGAACAAATATTAAAAACCATTCAAGTAATTAACATCTGTGCAAAATCAAAATTTAATGCGTCTGCCCTGCTAATCGGTATAGGTTTAAGTAAATCATGGTTGTCTTTTGCAATAAGTTGCGAAAATGAAAACAGGAGGCAAATAGCAAGCATACTCCCAAGGGCAATAGAGATTCGTTTGTTATAGGTTTTTCGCAGGTCGTAAGCGCCATATACTTTGTTCTTGCCCTCGAATAAAATGTCAATAAGGTCTGCAGTTAAAATCTCGTTTGAGTTCATAATAATAGTTTTAAAGTTTGATAAATAGTAGTTTGATCAACGAACTGGTTGATGTAAAGCCGTCACATTTTAAAGAGATAGGGGGAAGCATTCTGCAGTAATACTTCCTGAAAAATCGGGGGCTATTAATAACTCTTACTTAGATGTAATAAGTGAAAGATTCCACAAGTCAATTAAAAATTAAAAAGTAAAAAGTAAAAAAGGGGAATTATGAATTATGAGTTAAGAATTATGAGTAAAACCAACAACCACCAACCACCAACCACCAACCACCAACCACCAACCACCAACCACCAACGTATCTGTCATCTGTCAACTAACATCTATCATCAATTCAACTCATCGCATACATAATAATATTAACCCCAAATTTGGTATTGTCTTCCGCTAAAAAACGTTTGTTTCTAAAGTCGTAATCCCACTCGCAGCCATAGTCTTTGTTACTGTACAAAACAGCAATGCGGCTATTAATGGTAATGGCTTTCAGGTAGTCATGTACCAGGTCGTCGCCCCACCCGTTTAGTTCAAATGTGGTGATTGGTGGTCCATTTTCGAAGGTGAAAAAAGAACGGTACAATGGATGTGTATTGGGTATCTTTTTTAATGCCGCCGGGCCAAACAGGGAAGCCATTTGTGCTTCAAACGATTTGGCAAACAAGCCATCAATGTCATGGTTGCAATCATCAACAAAAACAAACCCACCATTTTGAACATACGTTTTAAAGTTGGCCGCCTCTTTACTATCAAATTGAACCAGTTTGTGACCGCTCAAATAACAGAAAGGAGATTCAAAAATTTCGCTGCGGCTTAACTCAATTACTCTTTCTTCTGTATTTATGTCTATGGTAGTATATTCGATCAAAGAATTTAGAATATTGGCAGGCATTCGCTGGTCCGTATTCCAGTCGCCTGAACGGTATTTAAGCCGTGTGAAAGTAAATTTCGATCTCGCCATAAGACTGTTTACCTATTAAGTTTGTTCGTTCATCACAATTGTATGTGCCGATGCAGGCAAACTTTTATCTTCATGTTTTACAAAGAAAAGGCTTTCATTATTAAATTTTAAAATCATCTGGTTTGGAGATTACAGAAAGCACGGTACATCAATTATTGGAGAAGTTGCCAGGGCTGAAGAAGGAAATTCAGAAGGTAATTGTTGGGCAGGATATTATACTGGAAGAAATTTTGGTAGCTATGCTGGCAGGCGGACATTGCCTGTTGGAAGGTGTTCCCGGCCTGGCAAAAACCCTTATGGTTCGAACCCTGTCGCAAGCATTGCATCTTTCGTTCCGTAGGATACAGTTTACACCAGACCTGATGCCGACCGATATTGTTGGTACGGAGATA
>JANPIA010000181.1:0-2564 GCA_031424735.1 Segetibacter sp. | reverse complement strand
GACCTGCCGGGTAAACCACTTATTAAAGCAGATGTTGACAATGTGGTTGAAACCAACCGCAGTACCACTTTAGAAAGCCATGGCGCAAGGGTTAGCACCATCGAACATTTGATGGCAGCACTGGTTGGGATGCAGGTAGACAATGCCTTAATTGAAATTGACGGGGAAGAGGTTCCTATACTAGATGGCAGCGCCGAACCATTTGTAGAGGCGCTTGAAAATATTGGGTTATGCCAGCAGTCTGCTCCTAAAATTTATTACACCATCGACCGAAATATCACTTTTGTTGATGAAGATAAAAAGGTAGAGATGGTAGCGTTACCCTACAACAGTTACCGCATTAATACGCTCATCGATTTTAATTCGCCGGTGTTGGGTACCCAACATGCTTCGTTAACAAACATATCCGAGTTTAGTAAAGAAATAGCCCCCTGCCGCACGTTTTGTTTTTTTCATGAACTGGAGTGGTTGTTAGATAATAACCTGATAAAAGGGGGAGACATAAATAATGCGATTGTTGTGGTGGATAAACCAGTTACACCCGCACAGGTACAGAGAATTTCTAAAATTTTTAATAAGCAGGATGTTGAGGTAAATGCTGAGGGAATTTTAAACAACCTTGAATTACGGTTTCCTAACGAACCTGCCCGTCATAAACTCTTAGATGTAATTGGGGACCTTGCACTTGTTGGCTTTCCATTTAAAGCGCACATTATTGCCAACCGCCCAGGGCATGCCTCCAACGTAAAATTCGCCAAGAAAATAAAGGAACATATTAAAAAGAATAGGCAAAAGGCTGAGATACCACATTACGATCCCAATAAACCTGCCCTATTCGATATTCATGCTATCGAAAAAATATTACCCCACCGGTATCCCTTTCTATTTGTTGATAAAATAATTGAATTAACAGATAAATATGTGGTGGGAGTGAAAAATGTTACTTATAACGAGCCTTTCTTTCAGGGACATTTTCCGGGTAATTGCGTGATGCCCGGTGTTTTGCTTGCTGAAGCACTTGCCCAGTGCGGCGGCATTCTTGCTATACCCAGAAATACTACCGATAAGTACGATACTTATTTCCTGAAAATTGAAAATTGCAAGTTCAAACAAAAAGTGGTGCCCGGCGATACATTGATACTCAAAATGGAACTAACAACACCCATTCGCCGTGGTTTAGTTGAAATGAAAGGAACTATTTTCGTAGGCAATAAATTAATTGCCGAGGCAGAATTGCTTGCTCAAATTGTAAAACGACCTACAGAATAACATGATAAGCCCACTTGCTCATATACATCCCAATGCGAAGATAGGAGCCAATGTAATGATTGATCCGTTTGCCGTTATTTATGAAGATGTTGAGATTGGCGAAGGCTCGCATATCATGTCGCACGCTATGATTATGGATGGTTCCAGAATTGGAAAGCAATGCGTTATTTTTCCGAACGCGGTAATAAGTGCCATACCACAAGACCTGAAATTTATTGGCGAAAAAACAACCGCCGAAATTGGAGATCATACTACCATACGTGAATGTGTAACCATTAACCGCGGCACCAAAGCTTACTGGAAAACTGTGGTGGGCAGTCATTGCCTTTTAATGGCGTATGCACACGTTGCACACGACTGTGTATTGGGCGATTATGTTATTCTTGCCAATGCCGTGCAATTGGCAGGTCATGTAGAAGTAGGTGACCACGCTATACTTGGCGGACTTGCAGGCGCACACCAGTTTACACGCATAGGGGCTTATACTTACATTGCCGGTAATACGGTTATCCGTAAAGACATTCCGCCGTATGTTAAATCGGCGCGTGAGCCAATGAGTTATATGGGAATTAATATCGTTGGTTTACAACGCTCCAACTTTAATAAAGAAAAGATCAAAGAGATTTCCGATATCTACCATATACTGTTTGTAGAAAAACATACCACTTCTGATGCGCTTGAAATTATAGAATCCACTTTTGATGCAAGCCCCGAACGCGATGGCATTTTGCAATTTGTTCGTAGCTCAAAAACGGGAATCATCAAGCGTCCCTCCAAAACCTCTAATGATGAGGATTACACTTTTTGACGCCGGTAAACGCTTTAACCGCGATTGGATATTCCGTCATCTTTCCTTTAAATTTTCTCCCGGTAACTCGTATGCTATTACAGGCCCAAACGGTAGTGGTAAAAGTACCTTGCTTCAATTGCTTAGTGGAAGCATGGAAATAAGTGAAGGGGAGGTGAGGTGGGAATTGAATGACAAAGTAGAAAGTCAAAATGCAAACAGTTCGGACAGATCAACTGCTGAGATAGATAAAGAAAAGGTTTATCAATACATAGCTATCGCTGCACCTTATCTGGAAGTGGTTGAAGAAATGACAGCGATTGAATTTTTGGACTTTCACCGCCAATTTAAAAATTTATTACCTGGCTTGTCTACAGCGGAAATAATATCAATTGTTGATCTTGATAAAGCCGCTCATAAACAAATACGTTATTATTCATCGGGCATGAAGCAACGCATCAAGCTTGCACAGGCCATCTTTTCCGATGTGCCGTTGTTGTTGCTGGAT
>JANPIA010000180.1:0-2858 GCA_031424735.1 Segetibacter sp. | reverse complement strand
TGCTTCCGGCACATGGCTCATGTCGTTATCGCCGTTACGGAACTTGAGGGGAATAAAGGTGTTGAAGCCGCCGGTTTTGTCCTGCAGCGTACGCAGGCGACTCATATGATCAACGCGGTGTTCATAATTCTCTACATGGCCATAAAGCATCGTTGCATTGCTGTGCATACCTGCGTTGTGTATGGCCTCATGAATAGCCAGCCATCCGGCACCATCAACTTTATCGGCGCATATCTGCTCCCGGATCTCCGGATCAAAAATTTCGGCGCCCCCACCGGGGATAGAATCAAGGCCCGCTTCTTTTAAAATACGCACACCTTCTGCAAGGTCCACTTTTGCTTTGCGGAACATATAGTCAAGTTCAACTGCCGTAAAGCCTTTTATGTGTAACCCGGGCCGGTGGGCTTTGATAGCTTTCAGCAGATCGGCAAAAAAGTAAAGGTTCATTTTTGGGTGAATGCCACCAACAATATGCACTTCGGTCACCGGTTGCCCGTCATAGCTTTTTACGATGTCCAGCATCTGCTCCATCGTTAGTTCCCAGCCCTCTTCACGGTTTGCATACAATTTCGAATAGGCACAAAAATGACAGGAGAAAACGCAAACGTTGGTGGGCTCTATGTGAAAGTTCCTGTTGAAAAAAACCCTGTTGCCATGTAACTTTTCTTTTTTGTAGTTAGCCAATGAAGCAACAAAGGGCAGGCTGCCTTCCCGGAATAAAAAAAGCGCTTCTTCGTCCGTTATACGTTCATTTCTGTAAACTTTATCAGCGATCGTTTGCAAAACGGGTGACTGCTGTTTGAAAAGAAGGTGTTCTTCAGTGGCTATCATGCCGCAAAGGTAGGGGCGGAACAAGGATTACAGATCCCACAACCGTGAACCATCCTGCCCTTTTAGTTAAGTATCTGTTGGAATAAAATCCATTGCATCACTAACTCGCAAAAGGCACAAAGAAATACAACTACTTATAAAAGGTTTCTTAGGTTTTGAAGCTCACTATTGCCTAAAGGACCTAACATCACTTCGTGTACCTCCGGATTCTTTTTGGCTTTTTGGTTCAAAATCAGGACTCAAAAAGCCTCTATTAGTTCGTACGTACGCAGGCTCTCCATTTAACATGGCAAAACAGTTTTCATTCGCTTTTAGACCATTTACTTTTATACAATAATTATTATGGATAAAAATCAAAGCATATGACTATTCAGGAAAATCTTGCAAAACATGTAAGAGAGGTTTTTTTTGGTGGTAACTGGACATCCTCCAATTTAAAAGCAACGCTGGCTGATACAACCCTGAAAGAAGCAACTACCGGTGTTTATGGACTGAATACTATCCTTAAGCTGGTTTATCATATCGGGTACTACATCACAGCCGTAACAGGTGTATTGCAGGGAGACCCGCTGACAGCCAGTGATAAAGTTAGTTTTGATCATCCTGCTATTGAATCAGAAGAAGATTGGCAAACAATGCTTGCACAAACCTGGCAAAGTGCCGAAGCATTTGCCAGGCTGATTGAACAACTACCGGAAACAATCCTGGCAGACGATTTCTGGGGTGAAAAATATGGCGATGTTTACCGTAATATCCAGGGAATCATTGAACATACGCATTACCATCTCGGGCAAATTATGATCATAAAAAAAATGGTCTTGCAAGCTGAAAAAGAAAATTCCTGATAAGTAGCGGCAGTACATCCAGACAACAACAGCCGCTTACATAACCAACCATCGTCAAACGGATTTAGCATTTATAGAATGTAAGAAGCCATAAACAACCGGATGCTCTATTACCCTGCTATGCAGATGATTCCATTTCCCTTTTCGCCGGTAAACATCCTCTATTTTAATGGCTTACAAAATAAAAATGCCAAAACATTACCCATCAATAACGGGCTTTTATAACTTTGCGTCTTTTCTTATTTACTACATTTTATACCATGAAAAAACTAACGCTTTTTACTCTTTTAACAATCGCCGCATGTACCAACGTTATTGCACAGGAAGGCCAAAAAAAGTTCACACCTGTCCGTTTCCTCATCAGGGGTGGTCTTGAACTAGGTGGCGATGAAGTTGCTGAGATCTACTTTACAAACGGAAACACCCAATCGGTTAAAGCCGGGCAGGGAGGTACAATCGCCATCGGCGGACAATTTCAGTTTACAGGTCTCGAAAAATTGTTGTTGCGTGCAACTGCTGGTATCAAGTATGTCACAACGGCTGCTGATAATGCACACATCCGTCTTACTCGAATTCCTATTAACCTTACCGCCAATTGGATGGTCGCCAGAAAAGTGTCGATCGGTGCTGGCCTGGCAATGCACCGGAATATAAAGTTCAAGGCCGACGGCATTGGGCCGGATTTGACATTTGAAGGTGCCAGCGGCCCTACGTTTGAAATTGCTTACAGTGGTATCGGGCTAACGTACACCTCCATGAATTATAAGGATAACATGAACAATAAGTACTCGGCCAATGCCGTTGGATTGTTCTTTACAATTGCTTTACCGAATAAATAACCTTTGCACATTCGCTCATGTAATACTGGTAGCAGACAAAGAGTTTGTGACGAAAATACCTATTGAACAGAAATGCCTTTGGCGTTGCGCAAAGGCATTTTTTATGCATGGTTGTCCCTGCCGGGTTTTACATTAAACGTTACTATTTTGCAACACACTACCCATGGTAAATTCTTTTGTGTTCAACGCCAAACGGCTTAAATTGTTCCTATGCGTATTATTCTATTGCCCTTTGTCCTTCTGCTGACAGGGACGTTATTTGCACAATTCAAACCCCTTCGCAAAGACTTAGCTACTATTGTTGCCATGATGGACAACTATGATAAATTATCGTGGAAAACCG
>JANPIA010000179.1:0-6144 GCA_031424735.1 Segetibacter sp. | reverse complement strand
GCTGGCAAAAACTATTTGTCCATCAAAAATCAAAATCCGGTGATCAAAACAATTACCATCCTTCTTTCAGCATTCGTGTTACTTCCTGTTGCTAGCCACGCACAACAAAACAAAAAACCGGGTTCAGATCATCCACCTGCTTTATCAGCCATTAGCGAAGCAGAATTAAAAAAAGACCTGTACGCTATGTCTGCCGATCATTTTAAAGGTCGCTCTGCCGGTACCATTGATGAAATGAACGCCTCAGTTTGGTGTGCCGATCAAATGCGTGCAATTGGCCTTAAACCCGGCGGCGATAACGGCACTTATTTTCAGTTCTTCTCCCTTTGGAGAAACCGGGTTGCCAACACCAGCAGCGTACGCATTGGCGAAAGGTCGTATGTTTTATGGGAGGATGTGTTGATAGCTCAAACCGCACCAGCCATTGTTTCGGCACCACTGATCTTTCTAAATAATCCGGCAAAAGCCGATATAGAAAAAGCAGAACTGAAAGGAAAGGCAGTGGCAGTGCAGGTTTCAAAAGAAGGTTTCAACCAGGATATATCTATCCCCGAATGGCGGTACGGCGCGTTTTTAATGAGGCGATACGGAAATGATTTGCTGGCAAAAGGTGTTGCGGCTATTGTTTTTATTGCAGATGATTTTGGTGAGCAAAGCTGGGTGCAGGCTGCTGAAAATTACAAACGCGGTTTGTATGATATTGAAGGAGGACCCAATGCAATCGTTACATCAAAGCCGCCTGTACTTTGGTTGCATAGCGATGCATTGGCTTTGGTTAAGCAATCCTCCACATTCAACGCCACTATTTCTGTTGACCAGTTTTTATATCCTTCTGTAAATATTATTGGTAAAATAGAAGGTACAGATCCGTTGTTGAAAAAGGAATACGTTTTATTCAGCGGTCACCAGGATGCACATGGAATCAGGAACCCTTATGGCACCGACACAATTTATAATGGAGCCGATGACAATGCGAGTGTGAATGTGGCCATGCTGGCCGTTGCGCGTGCCTTTAAAAAAAACCCTGCAAAACGTTCAGCTCTTTTTATTTTTCATGGGGCTGAAGAACGTGGCTTGCATGGCTCCCGCTGGTACTCCTCTCATCCAATTGTAGATAAGTCGTCAATTGTAGCCGTATTGAATGGAGATATGATTGGAAGAAACAACCCCGACAGTGCCGCTATTCTTGGTGCACAACCGCCTCACAGAAGCTCATCGGAGCTCGTTAAAATGGCCATGGATGCAAACAACGAAGGACCAAAGTTTAAGCTCGATACTTTGTGGGATAAGACGGATCATGTTGAAGGCTGGTTTTTCCGCAGCGATCACCTGCCCTATGTTCGTGTTGGGATACCGGCATTGATGTACACTACACTGTTACATCCCGATTATCATACACCGATGGACGATGCAGAGCACATTGATTATAAAAAATTAAAGAAGATGACGGACTGGATTTACAGAACAGGATGGAAGGTTGCCAACACAGCAAAGCGACCTGCCCTGGAACCGGGTTTTAAACTGGAGCGCTGACGAATTTCCTGTAACCCGAAACCTGCAACCGAACAACCATTCACACCCATCAGCCCAATTTTATAAAATTTCTAATCTTACCCGCATGAAAAATTTATTTGTATTCCTTTTTTCCTTTGCCGCCTGCGTAATTGCGACCGCACAAAAAAGATTTGAACTGGCTGATCTTGCAAAACTCACCAGTATGAGCGATCCGCAAATATCGCCGGATGGCAAAAGCATTGTGATGGTTGTATCCCGTCCGGAGTACAAACAAAATGTTTTCAATGCTGAACTGGTGCTTATTGATATCGCTTCATCAAAGCAGACGGTGCTTACGCAAAATCGTCCTATTGTTTCACAACCACGTTGGTCACCCGATGGCACGCAACTCGCTTTCTTATCCCGAACAGGAACGGGCAAAGACGCCGCCAATCAAATATTTATTTTATCAACTTTTGGCGAGGCAAGACAACTTACCAAAGCACCAAAAGGTATACAACATTATAGCTGGAAACCTGATGGACAAGCCATCGCATTTGTTTCTGCAGATGAACCCGCTAATAAAGCCGAAGCCGACAGGGGTAATGATGCATTTGAAGTTGGCAATAATGATATGTTTTTGATTGCAGCTCCCACACCTTCGCATATCTGGATGATTGCAGTTGCAGGCGGGGAAGCTAAAAAGCTCACCTCCGGTTCATGGAGTTTACCCGTAACGATTCCTCCAGGTGCACCTTCATCTCCCCTTTCCTGGTCGCCTGATGGAAAACTCATTGCTTTTGTAAAAGTGACAGGTCCCTACTCGGGCGATGGTCCAAACAGAAGTATTCACTTGTTGAATGTGGAATCTGGCACTGTTTCACCACTCACCGGGAGAAGTAAGTTCGAAGGTTACCCAACTTTTTCTGCAGACGGTAACAACATCAATTACTGGTACACAAGAGATGGCATACAGGGAAACATCAATGATATTTTTATTAGTCCGGTATCGGGTGGAGAGGGGCGCAACATTACAACAACACTCGATAGGGAAATGAGCCGTGCTTTTTGGATGCCGGACGGCAAAAGTGTATTGGTTGGCGGTCACGATGATAATCGCGTTTCGTTGTGGCTGCAGCCTTTGAGCGGCGCTGCTAAAAAACTAAACCTTGGTTCGCTAAGCCCGTCATGGTCGTTCTGGATTGATGCCTGCGTTGATAAAAATGGAGCCATCGCCTTCACCGCCTCAGACCCCATGCAGCCGACTGAATTATACTACATGTCGTCCACTACTGCACAACCCAGGCGATTAACCGATTTCAATAAAGACGTCCGTTCTATGACCCTCGGTAAATTTGAAACCATGCGTTGGGAGCTGGATGGATTCAAACACAATGGCATGCTTACTTACCCGGCAAATTATGTAGCGGGCAATAAATATCCATTGGTGCTTATGATACATGGCGGACCTGCAGCGGCATCGGTAGAAACATTTTCTTCACGCACCCAGCTTTTAGCCAACAAGGGATATTTTGTTTTCGAACCCAATTACCGCGGCAGCGACAATATGGGAAGCGCATACAAAAAAGCTATTATTAAAGATGCCGGCGCCGGACCCGGTCGCGATGTAATGGCTGGATTATCTAAACTAAAAAATACCGGTATGATTGATACTGCACGCATCGGTATAACAGGCTGGTCGTATGGCGGATTTATGACTGTTTGGTTAGCCGGACATTACCCCGGCTGGAAGGCTGCCATGGCTGGTGCCGCCGTAACCGATTGGGTTGACCAGTATAATTTGGGAGATGCCAATGTAAACCGTGCTGCTGCTATTGGCGGCTCACCATGGGTGGGCGATAATATGAAATTGTACACCGATCAGTCTCCTATAACGATGGCGCACAAAATTACAGCACCTACGCTCATACTTGCTAACACCGGCGATCCACGTGTGCCGGTAACCCAGTCGTATAAGCTGTACCATGTTTTAAAAGACAATGGTGTTGCCACTAAATTTATTGCCTGGAATATACCTGCGCACAACGCCAGCGATCCCGTACGCCAAATGGAAGTTAGTCGCTTGTGGATCGATTGGATGGATCAATACCTGAAATAGAAATGTTTTTAGACGCTTATTTATGTTATGACAATCTAAAGCCAGATGCGGCATTGTGTTATATAAGCAGGGATAGCTACGTTATTAATACTTCATCAGCTTCGTCACACATTCATCTAACCGGCTCTTAGCCATAAAATTTTTCTCGAGTTCAATGTTGAAGGGAATTGCAGTATCCAGTGATGCACAACGTACCACCGGTGCATCCAAAAGGTGAAAACAATGCTCACTTATCCATGCACTGATCTCGCCGCCAATGCCGCCGGTCAGGGTATCTTCATGAAGCAGCAACACTTTGCCCGTTTGTTCAACCGCTGCTTTTATCGCATCATAATCTAAAGGCAACAACGTTCTGAGGTCGAGAATGTAGAAGGACGTTTGTGGGTGTTGTTCGGCATAGTCCGTAGCCCAATGCACACCGGCGCCATAAGTAATTATGCTGATGTCATCGCCTTGTTGCACCAGCCTCGCCTTTCCAATTTCAATTGCATAATATGTTTCCGGCACCGGGCCGCTTATGCTTCTGTATAAAGCCTTGTGCTCAAAATACAGCACCGGGTTCGGATCGTTGATAGCTGCTATCAATAAACCCTTTGCATCGGCAGGGGTTGATGGATAAACAACTTTCAATCCCGGCGTATGTACAAACCATGCTTCGTTGCTCTGGCTGTGAAAGGGTCCGGCACCCACACCGCCACCCGTTGGCATCCTTATAACCACATCTGCATTTTGCCCCCAGCGGTAGCTGCTCTTCGCAAGGTTGTTAACGATCTGGTTGAAGCCGACCGTTACAAAATCTGCAAACTGCATTTCCATTACACTCTTAAATCCTTCCAGGCTTAAACCCAATGCTGTGCCTACAATAGCGCTTTCACATAAGGGCGTGTTACGCACTCTGTCCTTTCCAAACTCCTGCACAAAACCTTCCGTTATTTTAAAAGCGCCGCCATACTCTGCAATGTCCTGTCCCATAAGTATAAGGTTGGGATGCTTTTGCATGGATTGCTGCAACGCTTCTTTAATAGCATCCAGCAATCTTATATTGGTTGATGGCTCCCGGCTGGTAGTAACTTCGTTGCTATCGCCTGTTGGCTTCTCACCGTTCGCCATTGACGGTTGCCGGTTGACGACTGGAGCGTACATATCATCCATCTCTTCGGATGTGTCCGGTACCATCTCTCCCCCTGATGATCCCTTTTTCAACTCTTCTTCAATATAAATTTTGATCTCTTCTTTTACAGTTACCAACTGTCCGGATGAAAGAACCTTTCTTTCGAGCAAATAAGTTTCATAAGTTTTCACCGGGTCTTTCTTCGACCATTCTTCAAACAACTTTTCCGGAACATATTTTACACCGCTTGCTTCTTCATGCCCGCGCATTCTAAATGTCATGCACTCTACCAGGTAAGGCCTTTGCTTCTTTATGCAGTATTCACGAATGCCTTTGATGGTGTCATAAACCGACAATACATTGTTGCCATCTATGCGTACTCCCTCCATACCATAACCTTTGGCTTTATCAACCAGGCTGGCGCAGCGGTATTGTTCACTCACAGGGGTGCTTAATCCGTAACCATTGTTTTCTATAACGAATATTACGGGCAAATCCCATACGGCAGCTACATTCAGCGCTTCATGAAAGTCGCCCTCGCTGGTTCCTCCATCGCCTGTAAATGCAAGGGAAACCTTGTGCTGCTTATTTAATTTGTAAGCAAGCGCTACACCATCTGCAATGGCAAGTTGCGGGCCGAGATGCGAGATCATTCCACATATAAAATGTTCCTTCGACCCAAAATGAAAACTTCTTTCCCGCCCTTTGCTGTAGCCATTTTTGTTGCCCTGCCATTGCATAAATAATTTGTGAAGTGGCATATCGCGGGTGGTAAAAACACCGAGGTTTCTGTGCAAAGGCATCATCCACTCATCGCTTTGCAGCGCTAACGTTGCACCAACGGAGATGGCTTCCTGACCGATGCCGCTAAACCATTTGCTGATCTTTCCCTGGCGTAACAGCACCAGCATTTTCTCTTCTATCATGCGGGGAAGTAGCAATGCACGGTATAGGCGAACCAACTCATCGTTCGACAAAAGTTTACGATCAAATTGCATAGAGTAAATTAATGACGGTTAGGTTTTTCCCTGGTACCAAACAACATTTCAATAATGGAGGTTACGAACGACAGCAGGAGACTAAACACGAGTGCCCAGAGCCAGCTATCAACGCTAAATCCCTCTACAATACTTGCCGTCCATTTTATAATGAGGATATTGATGACCAGAAGAAATAGGCCGAGTGTTACAATAGTTATTGGAATAGTAAGCACAACCAATATTGGTTTTATAAAACCATTGAGCAATGCGAGTACAAGCGATACAACAAACGCAGTGAACACGTTACTTACATGCACCCCGCTTAAAAGGTAGGATACAATGAGTACCGAAACGGTAGTAATAAGCAGTTTGGTCAGGAATTTTGACATCTGGGTATTTTGGGGTGATGTTTGTAAACCGCCGTAGGGACAGGTCGCGAC
>JANPIA010000178.1:0-4554 GCA_031424735.1 Segetibacter sp. | reverse complement strand
AAGGTTGGTGCCTGCGGCGAAGTAACTTCTAACCTTGGTATTTGCTTCATTGATACCAGCGTTACCATCCTGGGCAAAAAGTGAGAGAGTTTGCAACACCAAAAAAACTGTTGCAGCTACCTGAAAAATTCTTTGCTTGTTTTGAACAACATTCACACGTTTCATATACACAGTTTTAAATTATAATTCAAATAAAATCTCCTATAAAAAAGCCATGATCTAGGACCCTTAGCTGTAAGTGCCATTGAATATTTTGTCCACATCCTTCTCAGAAAAAGTCCAACGCATATAATTTTCGCATTCTGAGATTATTATATGCTTAACAGCAGCAACACCTTTTGCACCAGTTAGCGCAGGGTATTTTTGAATAACTAATCGAATGGCATAGATGATTGCCTCCTTGTCCAAATGATGTAGACTAGCCTCCTGTAGGAAAGCTTGAATTTCATCAGAAAATTGAATAAAAATGCCAGGGAATGCAAGCGCCAAAGTATTTATTTCTTGGACGTGAGCGCGGCTGCTACAGGTTTCGTTTAAACGCGAGTTTCCACGAAACAATTGCCAATTGCGAAAGAGTGAAGAAACATCTTTAACATAGTAAATCGAAATTAAAATATAGTACAAAATAATTACTAGAACACATACAAGGCTGAACTCTTTCCAGGAAATAAAATTAAACATCGGTTTTAATTTAAATTCATAATCACGTATTCTCGCACTAATAAATTTGTTGATGTAAAAATACTCCTTGGTTGATTGTTTATCACTTGACTAGCGTCAATGATTAAAGAATAACAATTGACTTTCGTCAATATTCCTATGTAAAGCAAAATCTATTTCTTCAAATCTTGTCTGCGACGGTTTTGAAAACGACTTAAATGTTCCGGGCTAATTCCAATATAGGCAGCGAGCATTTTATTGGTAATTCTTTCATCTTCCATTAGCCAGGGATATAATTGCTGAATAATTTCAAAACGCAGTATCGTAGGAGACATCAATAAGCGGACGTGCATTTCAGAAATGCTGTAATAGTGCTCCAATATTCTACGACCATTGATGTTAAATTCCGGGTAACGTGCATACAATTCCTGAAGCTGATTATGGGTAATGTATAAAACCGAAGTATCCTCAATAGCTTGTATAGAGAATGCAGAAGGGGTTTGTGTAAAAAAGCTATGTACAGATATTGTTACTTCATTCTCCCGGTTATACCAAAGGGATGCGTCTTTTGAACCGCTATCAAAGTATATTCGGAATAGCCCGCGTTGTATAAATGCAATCCGTTCACATACTTCGCCTTGCTTAAGCCAGTGTCGTCCTTTCAGCACTACATGTTCTTTTAATATTATTGCCAACAATGCCTGTGTCTCAGCGCTGAGAGGATGTATGGCATTCATGTACCGCAACAATTCCAACATAGTTTTAGGTTTCGAATTAACTTATATACTTCTTCGTATAGCAAACGTTATAATTAAAATAAACAGAAGAAAGGTAGTTAAAGGAACAGCCTGACTAAACGTGTAGATAAGAAGATATCCTTTAGATGGAAGGAAAAAAACAAATAAGGAGGCAAACATAAGTACCACCCCGATAAGTCGCATCGAGTTTTTTCTTGCGCTACGATTGACTATCATGCAAGAAAGTGTACTAACAATAGCTGCGCCACCAATTATTGCAAAATTGTAACCATCCAGCAAGGCGTTGTAAATGAAAAAAATATACGGCCCGCCGAAATATGGGCCTGTTACAAGAATCATTGAAAAACTAAAAACCTGTGTGAGAGGGTGAATTATAATTTTTGAAATCCTCATCTCCTAAAATTAAATTTAATTACAGGGTCCGTGACTTGTGCCGCCATACGCTTTATTCGCATTTGTTTGCGCGCTTGTGTTTCCAGCAACTGTAAGGTCACTGATCTTATTATACAACCCCTGCGGAGTATTGCTGCCGTTTGGTCCATTGGGAAACCCGGGTATCGAATATTGGTTTATACTTAAATTTCCGCCTGCCGAATTAAAAACACTTAGCGCGAAGTCTGTGCAATTATAAGAAGCAATATTGTAATAATAATTGCTGCACGTTTTCGCAGCTTCAATCGCTGCCTGGAACTGAACGGCATTTACAGAAATCGTATATCGCGCATTGTATTCATGTCCAGCATCATCGATCATCTTAGATCCAATGTTTCCACCTGTTGTTGTTTTCCAAGGCGAGTCTGGATAAAAGCCAAAATTTTGTGCCATCAAGGCTCCGTTACTCCCTAATTTATAGAGTTCTATATATGTGTGACCCGGCGAAGACTGTGACCAGTTGAAAAATTTTGATGGTTGACCATCTACTGGGATATCGCTTGCAATAGTAACGGTAAAGGTGGCTCCCACATCGGGTATGCTGCTAAAACAATCAAGATACTTTTGTAAATTAATGCTTGCCAATTGCTCAGGAAATTCAAAATCGATCTGAACTGTTGATGAGGTATTACTACCATCCCCTCCACCCATGAGTGTATAACTGTTGCCACTATATGGGTCGCTAAGGTCATTAATCATGGCGAACAAATTGTACCAATATCCCCAGTTGATTCCTGCTGAACTAGAATAGGTCGTTACAACAACATCAGGAAGTGTTCCCTGCATGACTTCTACTCTTTGTGACACCATGTCATTCTTATTTTTTATCGCTACTATATGCCCCTGAATAATCGGCAATGTGATGCGGGATAAATTATTTAAATTCCGATAACAGATCAGTCCATCAAATGCGGTAGCTGTACTGTCGGCTGGGGGTATTGGGGATTCTGCAGATGCTGCCGTTATATTAATAAATTTTCCTCGAACGATATTTCCCATTTTATCAGTCTTCAACAAGAGAAAATTAGTTGATTTATCTTGGTTAATAATTGGCACCAGCAATAAATTTATTTCTGAGCTACTTATTGGAACCTGCTCAATCGCTGATAGATTAAGTGTGGCATACTGATCATTTTGTAAACTATCATGAAGGTTTTTGCAAACAGATGTTAGGTATGTATCATGATTTATATCACTGCCGCGCTCCTTTTTGCAGGCAAGGAAAAAACTAATAGATAAAAGGATCAATAAATTTTTTTTCATGTTATTTATTTCAATTTATTTTTATTGGTCAGCTTAATTGCTTCCTAAATGCGGCCGGTGTACAACCGTTGAGTTGCTTAAAAGCTGCAATGAAACTAGACACATGTTCATAGCCGGCTTGCTCTGCAATAAAATCAAGAGCAAAATCCCCAGCTCGCAGCAAATCTTTTGCTTTGCGCATCCTTACATTGAAGTGAAAGTCAAAGACGGTTGCCCCGGTTAATAATTTAAAACCCTTTTTAAATTTCAATTCGTTAACCATTGCTTTGCGGGCAAGCTCGCGAATGGTAAAATGCAAATGGGAATTCTGTTGCAGCAGTTCTTTTATCTTAAGAATTCTCCCTTCCTCCTCTTTAGTCAATTGAAATGATCTATAATTTGTAGCAAACATCAGGTCCAGGAACTCAAGGATGATGTCCATGATCCTTGCTTCAAAATACAATCGTCGCAGGCTTTTCTCGAAACGACAGTTTATTAGTTGTTCAACCCGGCACAATATTTTTTTAGAACCATGGATATTTGTCCTGCTTAGGACTGCCTCTTCATCTGCGTTGATTTTGTCGATGAATTTTTTTAAAAATGGAAAACTAATTTTGAACTGGTTTAAATAAAAGGGCGGTAATAAAATATCGAAAGTTTTTATGGGCAAATCTTTTTGTAGTTGAAGAGAGAACTTTGAACATGGCAGGTAGATGAGATTAACCTCATCCAATTTCATAGGAATTATGCCATTTTTTTCTAGCTGCCATTGATACTCTCCATTCAAGGCAACGTGCAATGTTAGTAGCGGCCTATGATTTACATAAGACAACTTGGAGGTTTCTGACACCAGGTGGGAACTATGCCAAAGAGAAAAATCTCCATCGGGTATTTTCTGGAAAAGCAGTATGCCATCACCATAGTTGGCAAAGTATGGATGGCTACCTTTTTTTAGTAAATTCCGATAAAGGGGATTTACTTCATGAGAAGGCAGAATTTTCTTTTGCTTTGATGAAATAACAATTGAACAACCCATACATATCATTTAGGCTGAATGATTAGTATTCAAAGTTATTTAGTCCTGTAAAAGAAGGTTTAGGACGAACACTAAATTGTGATAGTATAAATACTAAAACAGATGTGAGAACCCTCAACTTTAATGAATTTGGGAATGTGGCGCCATTATAACAACGGAACAAACCCATATTCAAGCTATTCAACCGGGTTTCAATTCCTATGTGGTGCGATTATAACAAGCATTACGATTACATTACAAACGGCACCCTTACCCGTTTCAATTCCTATGTGGTGCGATTATAACTACCGATGAAAAACTTAACACCTTTTCCCTAAACAGTTTCAATTCCTATGTGGTGCGATTATAACGCCATCTTCTTCAGTGATAAGCCCCATGCCACTCACGTTTCAATTCCTATGTGGTGCGATTATAACGCGGTAGTGG
>JANPIA010000177.1:0-9212 GCA_031424735.1 Segetibacter sp. | reverse complement strand
TTTCTGTGTATGATGCCTGTTAATATCCGTTCTTTTCGCCGCAAGGTAAGTTATCATGCAAAAGCGTTCAGGCGATTTCTTGCACGGGTTGAACGCCGGCCACCAGCCAACCTTGACGCACTTGTTGATGCGCTTAACGCTGAGGTATGGCAGGAAATTGATTGCACGAGTTGTGGTAACTGCTGCAAACAAATGAGCCCCACTTTCAGTGCAAAAGATATTAAACGGATTGCTGGCTATACCGGAATGAGTATAAAAGAATTTAAAAATAAATGGCTGCACCAACAACTGAACGATACCGACTGGATGAACAAGACACAACCCTGCCAGTTTTTAAATAAAGCATCCAACCTGTGCAGCATCTACGAAGTCCGTCCGGCCGACTGTGCAGAATTTCCACACCTTACCAAAAAAAAGGTGACCGACTACCTCCACATTCACCAGCAGAACATTCAATATTGCCCGGCTACTTATAAAATGGTGGAGAAGATGATGGTAAGGATTGATTTTAAGGCGGGGGTTGAAAGGTTGAAAAAGGTTGAAGGGTTGTGAGGTTGAAAAAATGTCCATTTTAGAATTTGAAGAGACCAAGTGGACGAGTGAAAACTCCTCATTTATTTCTGGGTGAAAGGGTGCGAGTTTCTACTTTTTACCGGTTCACAGGTAAACATCCTGGTTAAACCAATAATCAATTTTGCCAGGTTGAAATAGTATGGCGAGCACATCAAACTGCAGCCATTTTATACCAGGATGAAGAAACTGGTATTGCTCTGCAGCATCTTTCAGGTTTTTCATTTTTGCTTTGGTGATGCTTTCTTCAGGGTAACCAAACTGGGTTGTACGCCTGGTCTTCACTTCAATAAAATGAATGGTATCGCCCTTGCTTGCTATTATATCTACTTCGAGATGTTTGTAGCGCCAGTTCGCCTCTTTAATAGTGAAGCCATTTTGCACAAGCCAGGTGGCAGCCAGCTTTTCACCGGTGTTGCCCGTTAAATTGTGTTGTGCCATGCAGGTTATTTTGGTTGATATTAAAATACATCACCTGCTGTAAAATCCCGAATAAAAAACGGAAAATCGTGTAGATGTAGTAAAGCAAACTGGTAAATAAAATAAACCAGCAACATGAAGTGACAGACATTTTTTAGGCTATTTTTGCAGCCATAAGTTTCTAAAATGAACAAACAAAACAAAACATTATTTTTCAGCGCCTCCCTGCTTATTGTGTTTGCGGCCTTTACAAGATTGTTTCCACATTATCCAAATTTTACCGCTGTTGGTGCAATTGCTATATTTGGTGGTTCGGTCATTAACGATAAAAAGCTTGCTTTCCTTCTTCCGCTTGCCGCTTTGTTTTTATCAGATGTTTGCCTTGAACTTTTTACCGGTACAAAAGGATTTTATGGTAAGGGTCAATTGTTTGTTTACGGGGCTTTTTTGCTTATTACCTGGCTGGCAACGTTTATGCGCAAACCCAATGCGGGCAACGTAGCTTTTGCCGCCGTTTGGAGCGGATTGATTTTCTTTCTCCTCTCCAACTTTGGTGTGTGGATATGGAGTACGCTTTACCCGAAAACCCTGGCGGGTTTAGCAGAAGTTTATTTGGCAGCCATCCCTTTTTATAAGGGTGAAATTTTTGGCAGCTTTTTCTTCAACACCATTTTAGGAAACCTGTTTTATTCCGCCTTATTGTTTGGCAGCTACTATATCATCTCGAAAAACGCACCTTCACAAAAAGCGCTTGCATAATTCAACCAAATTATAGATCATTCATCCCGCTTGTAAATGGCGGGATTTTTTTTTATGTGCCTGCAGGTCATGTGTAGCTTCATCATGTGTTTTTAACCACGCAGTTCCAATTCAGTAAACCAATAATTTTCGTGCTTAAGCTTTTTGGTCACTTCTACGGCAATTTCATTTTTAAACAAAGGGCAACCTACTACCAGTGTGTGATATTCTCCATTTTCGCCGCAGGCATCAACACCTATTTTTTCAAGTTCTACTACTACTTCCATCGTTAGCATTTTACCCAAAAAAGCTTCGCCCATTGTTTCGTTGCAACTAACGATGATTGTTTTAATACCGGCATCCAGCATTTGTTTAACCAGTGCTTTTCGGTTCATTTGCCATAAGGGTAGCAATGCCTGTATACCTGCTTTATTGCAAACCATTTCTTCCCAATCGCGATGGGCTTGTAAATCGATGTCGCCAAAAACTGCATGGCTAACTTGGTGCATCGTTGTTAAGTTTTGCAATGCCTCCACAAATTTTTTTTCGTACTGCTGCCAACTGCTGCTTATAAGATGAATGGGTAAGGCTGCTTCTGCAGCCTGCGCTTTTAAAATGGAAGCAGGTATGCCATGGCTGCGCGAAATTTTTCCTTTTTCGTTTAAAACATTAAGCAGTGCAGCAGGTTCGTACCCCTGTTTAATTGCTAGCATAAGTGCAAAGCAACTGTCTTTACCACCGCTCCAACTGCATAAAATATTGCCGTTTGGCATAATAAGTAATATTGTAATAAGTGGAAGAAGTTATAGCAGCGTAGAATTTTTTAAAGCTTTCATTTCCTCTTCATAGCCTTCATCAATTTGCAGGTTACCACCATCAGCAGCAACAGTTGCCAACTCATCGCACCGGTTATTAAACGGGTTATCTGCATGCCCGCGAACCCATTTAAAAGTAATGCTGAATTGTTTTGCCAATGCATGATAATGCAACCAGAGGTCCTTGTTTTTTTTGCCCCCTTTAAAGTTGGTTTTTATCCAGTTGTCCAGCCATTTTTTTTGGATGGTGTTTACAATGTACTGGCTATCCGTAAAAATAGTGAGGGAAATGTTTTTCCGGTGCAGGCTTTCAAGCGCTTTTATCACCGCCATTAGTTCCATCCGGTTATTGGTGGTATGCCGGTAACCACCAGATAACTCCTTTCGCTTATCGCCCCACATTAAAATTGCGCCATAACCTCCGCGGCCCGGGTTACCCCTGCTTGAGCCATCGGTATAAATAATCAATTGATGACCTTCTGCCATAGCTATAAATAAAATTCGCCTTTCATGTAAAGTACCCCGTTACCCGCCATGGTTACACGTTCGCCATGCAGTTCACAATACAAATCACCTTCCCGTGCGGAAAGCTGTTTGGCAACCATTGCCGTTTTATTTAACTTTTTGCTCCAATACGGAATGAGGTTACAATGTGCTGAACCAGTTACAGGGTCTTCACCAATAATTGAATTCGGAACAAAAAAACGCGATACAAAATCAACTTGCCTTCCTGGGGCGGTAACAATAATGCCTATGCTATCCAGTTGGTTCAGGTAAGAGTAATCTGGTTTTATATTCCTGATATCTTCTTCACTATCGTACACCAAAAAGTAGTCGCGTGATTTTAAAACTGCAACGGGTGCTATGCTTACTCCCTTTAGTAATAATTCAGGTATTTCACATTCAACAGGTGGGCGGCTGGGGAAATTCAATTCTATCAAATCATCTTTCCTGGTTATTTCCAGCAGGCCGCTTTTGCTGTTAAAACGGATAACATTCGCTGCATAATTCAACTGGTAGAAAAGAACAAAAGCCGAAGCAAGGGTTGCATGACCGCAAAGGTCTATTTCAAATTCAGGCGTAAACCAGCGTATAAAAAAATCCTCTCCATCCTTTACAAAAAATGCGGTCTCGCTCAGGTTGTTTTCGGCAGCCAGCTTTTGCATTACATCATCGGCTAACCATTGCTGTAGCGGGCAAACTGCGGCAGGGTTACCCCCAAACAATTTGTTGGTAAAAGCATCTACATGGTAAACTGTCATACAGTAGATTTTACAAAAAAAAAGCTGGCTAATTTGCCAGCCTGTTTTTAATTATTTGCAATATTATTTCGGTACACTTTTAAACTCCATTTTATCCACCCCAATATAATTTGAGTTGTTTCCACCGCCGCCATCTTTTACATAATATCTAAACGCAAAACGGCGCTTCACAGCAAGGCTGATGTTTGGCATACCTGTAACAACCCATTGATATTTCGTCCATGTTGTTGGATAGGACGTGGCTCCTGTTGCAAGCAAGTTTGGGTTAATGTCGAAGATCAATGTAGTAAAGTTTCCAAGTGATGATGAGTCGTTCCCAACATTCGCTCCGTCGTCAAAGGAGTTGAATCGAAACTGCAACCGGTCTGGATACCGCACCGGTGGTGTTGTGCGTGTATAAAAACTGATGATGTCGCCATTTTTTACTGGTATGGGCGCAGTGATCATCCAAACACTAAGCGTAGAGGGAACGCCGCTTGCAAAAAAATCACAAGCCGCATAATCAAATGCATTCCATGTAGAGGAAAAAGCTGGAAAGTAGTTATAGCCCTGTGTCCATTGCGAAAATCCGCCGGGTTTACTGTTATTACGGATAACCCAACCTTTTTTACTCAAATCGCCAACTGAATCAAACTCTTCAGTAAACGAAAAATCCTGGCTGGGTGCCGCAGGTTGCGGACCTTCCTCCTTGTTGCAGCTATACGTAACGATACTGACAATCATTATAAAAAAAGAAGAAATAATATTTTTCATTGCACTTGGTTCAGGATTAAATTATTTTTTTACGCTAACATAGGCAACGCTATCTATCCCTACACCTGCACTGTTTGCGCCGGCATTTCCGCCATCTTCAACAAAATACCTGAAAGCAAATCTTCCTTTTGTTGGGCCGCTCAGTCCATAAATGTTTACTTCAAAACGTGTCCAGTTATCGGGGTAGGCAAAAGGGATAGCCACATCATAATTTGGATTGATGTCCAAAAGATTTACTTTGAAACTGCCCACCTCAGAAGCCTCCGTTCCAACAGCAATACCCTGGTCTTCCACGTTTAACCTAACCTGCAACCTGTCTGGGTAAACATTTGCCGGGTCAGAATTGTCGTTATCGGAAGCAGTGTAAAAAACAATCTTATCGCCGTTTTGCATGGTTACAGGGGGCGATAAAATCCAATTGCTTATAGTGGAAGCGCCGTTTCCGGCAAAATAACTTGAGTAAGCATACCCGATACCGGAATGCGGTGGACGCAAACCCGTGTTTGTATTCCATACATCTGGTCCGATAGGATTGCTGTGATTAATAAAACGCCAGCCCCTGGTGTATGCGCCGGACAGGGTGTCAAATTCCTCAATAAAAGATTGGTTGGGTGTTGCGGGCGGATTAACCAGGTATTTATCATCAACACATGCAGTAAAAAACATTGCCGGTATACCTATCCATAATAAAGTACGGTGTAAAATTCTTCTTCTCATACAGAATTGTCTGGTTTGAATTCGCCGGGTTTTCAACGAAATGATACGCGGGTGAAATTAACGATTTTTACCTAACCGCAAAAATTGTTAAGCCCGAAATACCACTTGTTATACCTGGAAAACGCCGGTTTTAAAAACATCCATCTCACTATTATTGTTAGCAGCATTCAACCCTTCTGAAATTACTTTGCGGGTATCTAACGGATCTATCAATCCATCAACCCAAAGACGTGCAGCGGCATAATACGGGCTGGTTTGTGTATCGTATTTGTCTTTGATAATATTCAATAAACGTTGTTCTTCTTCGGGGGCAATTTCCTGCCCTTTTGCTTTTAAACCTGCTACCTGAATTTGCATCAACGTTTTAGCGGCCTGCTCGCCACCCATTACAGCAATCTTCGCCGAAGGCCATGCATAAATAAAACGGGGATCATATGCTTTGCCGCACATGGCGTAATTACCGGCTCCATAGCTGTTGCCTATTACAATGGTTATTTTTGGCACAACCGAGTTGGCTACTGCGTTCACCATTTTTGCCCCATCTTTTATTATGCCGGTATGTTCGCTTTTGCTGCCCACCATAAACCCGGTAACATCCTGCAAAAAAACAAGCGGTATTTTTTTCTGGTTGCAATTGAGAATAAAACGGGCTGCTTTATCGGCGCTGTCATTGTAAATAACGCCGCCCAATTGCATTTGTCCATTTTTGTTTTTGGTGATGAGACGTTGGTTGGCCACGATCCCTACAGCCCATCCATCAATGCGTGCATAGCCACATAAAATAGTTTTGCCGTAGTCTTTTTTAAACTGGTCAAATTCACTATCGTCAACAATTCGTTCAATAATATCCAGCATATCATACGGCTTTACCCCTGCCGGAATAATGCCGTGTAATTCTTCGGGATTTTTTTTGGGTAGAACTGGTGCCGCACGGTCGAAACCCGCAACCGCGTTATGCCCAAGTTTGCTCATGATCTTTTTGATATGATCCAGGCAATCGTGCTCCGTTTTAAATTTATAATCGGCGATACCGCTAATCTCGGTATGTGTAACTGCACCTCCCAAAGTTTCATTGTCAATCTCTTCGCCAATGGCAGCCTTTACCAGGTAAGGACCTGCCAGGTAAATGCTGCCGTTTCCCTCTACCATCAGCGTTTCGTCGCTCATTATTGGGAGATATGCGCCGCCGGCCACACAGGCACCCATAACTGCGGCAATTTGTGTAATGCCCATGGCGCTCATCCGGGCATTGTTGCGAAAAATGCGGCCGAAGTGTTCTTTATCAGGAAATATTTCATCCTGCAAAGGCAGATAAACACCGGCGCTATCAACGAGGTAAATAACTGGTAGTTTATTTTCCATAGCGATCTCCTGCATCCGCAGGTTTTTTTTGCCGGTGATGGGGAACCAGGCACCCGCTTTTACCGTTTGATCGTTGGCAACAATTACACATTGTCGTCCGCTGATGTAGCCAAGCCCTGCCACCGTTCCCCCCGCCGGGCAGCCTCCTTGTTCCTCGTACATATTAAAACCGGCGAACGCGCCAATTTCTGTAAATGTTGAATCCTTATCTATCAAATAAGTGATGCGTTCCCGCGGGGTCAATTTATTTTTTTCTCTTTGTTTGTCAATGGCTTTCTTGCCGCCACCCAGTTTTATTTTTTCAAGATGATGGTGCAATTTGCTGAGGGCAAGCTTCATTTCATCTTCGTTTTTATTGAAATCAACATTCATAAATACATTGTTATAAAAGAAAGTTTGGGGAGGAGAATTTCAGAGGGAGCACAAATCATTTATGGCAACTACAACCTTTTTAGTAGCGGATGATTGAGTCCGTTTATAAAATTATCGATCAGCACAAAGCCTTTCAGGTTTTTAAAAAGAGTGGTAAGGGTTTTATAACCATATGTTCTGCAGTCAAAGCTGGGATCAAGCTTTCGCAGGTTGAAGCCAATGGTGGAGATATAGACTTCATCGCTTTCGTTTGCCGACATATCGAACGCTTTATTGATAAGTTTCATATCGAGCCTTGTTTTTTCTTCTTTTTTATCGGCTTTCTTTGCAGGGCGTTCAATTTTTACTTCCCGTGTTTCTTCCGGTACATCTACCACTTCCAGGTTTTCTACAAACGTGAAAATTTCGCACGATTTCACAAAGGCATTGGGTGTTTTCTTTTCGCCAATGCCCATTACAAATATGCCTTCTTCCCTTATCCGTTTTGCGAGTCCTGTATAATCGCTGTCGCTCGATACAATGCAAAAACCATCAACGGATTCATCGTGCAAAATATCCATCGCGTCAATAATCAATGCACTGTCGGTTGAGTTTTTGCCGGTGGTATAAGAAAATTTTTGGATGGGGTTGAAGGCATGCTCGTTCAATATGCCTTTCCAGTTATTCATGTGCTGTGTGGTCCAATCGCCATAAATTCTGCGTATGGTAACCTTTCCGTATTTGGAAGCTTCCTCCAGTATGAGTACCAGTAATTTTGCCTGGGCATTATCACCATCAACCAGCAAGGCTATTTTATTTGTTTTGTTATCCAGTTTCATGCGTTTAATTTAAGGCATCTGTTAACCAAAGATAGGTTCAGATATTGGCAGTTTGCTGATGCCAACGCATACGGTAGGCATTCATTGCAGTAACACCTAATTTTTTTATAAGCCGGTAGTTTACCACTACGCCAACAGCCGCACCTATAACCGGGATTAGCTGGGCAAGCTTTGCCAGGTCAATGTAATCACGATATTGCTGTTGAAAAGTTCGCCAGTCAAACTGGTGTATATCATCGGGCAGGTTTTGCTTTTGATTTTCCCAATTGTTCATTTGTAAATAAACTTTGGTACGCTGCGCCTGGGTTGAAAAGGCAAGCTGGAAAATATAAAGTATATACACTCGTTCCCTGTAATCATCTACATCATAGCCGTAAATGGAAGCGATGTCGAAAAGCATTTTCATTTTCAGGGTCAGCAGTATCGGGAAATCGGCTAATGCTAAAATAAATCCACCGGCACCGGTTATTCCACCTTCGGCCGCTGCAGTGGTTTTGTAAAAACTTATTCTTTCTAAAACTTTTTCTTCCGTTTGCTCTATACCAATGTTGCCGTTGGATATGGAAGTTGTATGGGTAGCCCCAAACAGCACACCACGAACCATTTGCTTGATGGCAGTAGTGATCGCCTGGTGGATTTTATCGGGTATCCATCCATTGATCTTATCCTGTATTTTTTTGGTGAGCCTGTTTACAATGGTTGGCCGATGCAACATTTTTTTCTGCCACTGGCTTAATTCTTCCACTATTTTTTGCTGGTACCCTGTCATTTTACAATTTTTATCTGTCGTTGTTTTCGGGTGATTCGCTTTAACTGGCGAAAACTGAGATCCAGCAATTCAAACCTTTGCGAAGCATTTGGTAAGAAATAGTGCCACCATTCCGTATCGAGCGAAAGGAACCCATATTTTTCCATAGTATTTCTTAAAAGGCTCCTATTGGTAAGTATTTCAATGCTTAGGTGGGTGTAGTTATGGTGTGCTTTTTCAGTAAAATCATCGAATTGTGTGGGCATTTGCAGTTCTTCCCCATTTTTAAGGTTAATTAAAGTTACGTCTACAGCAGCACCACGGTTATGCCCGCTGCCTTTTGCGGGATTGGCTGCATAACGGTCGTCGGGCACTACTTCCCACATTTTTTTTGTAACGGAGTATGGACGGTAAGCATCAAAGAATTTTAGCCCAAGTCCTTTGCTTTTTAGTTCATTTTGAACCAGTTGCAAAGCAGATGCTGTTGATTGACGAACATATGCTGCGGGATTTTTATACAGAATAGTGTGCGTAAAATTATGCGGCGTGGCGTACTTCCAATCTATAGTTAACGGCGTTAGCCAACCTTTCAGGGCAACCATGCGTTTATTACTGTCGGTTTGGACGGTAAGAGCAT
>JANPIA010000176.1:0-7291 GCA_031424735.1 Segetibacter sp. | reverse complement strand
GTTGCAGTCCGCCCATGCAGCAGCAGTATCGCCAATTTTAAAAGTGCGGGGAGGTACAATCAATTCACCTTTTTCTTTTGCTTCGCGTGGATCTGTTATGATGTGCAAGGGCTCAATTTCGATCTTTACCTTTTTTAGTGCAGCCTGTGCAATCTCACTTGTTTCTGCAACAACAAGAGCAACGGGCATTCCATTAAAATGAACATGACCTTCTGCAAGCAAAGGCTCGTCGGGAACAATGCCACCAATCTGGTTTCTGCCGGGAATATCTTTGTAGGTAAATATGCGAACCACACCTGGCATCTCTATGGCTTCACTAACATCAAGCAAAATGATTTTGCCATGCGCTAAAGGCGAACCAAATACCGCGCAGAATAATGTGCCCGCCAATTCAGGTATATCATCCAGGTAAATGGATTCGCCCCGCGTATGAGAGTATGAATCTATGTTCTTCATGATTTGTTTTTTGTTGCACTAAACAGCTCAACAAAATGCGCCTTTATCAACTGCCCTAACAGTAAACGCTTATATTCCTCCGACCCCCTTGCATCGCTGATGGGTGAAATTTCTGTTTGCGCAATTTCAATAGCCTGTTCAATTGTTTGATCCGAAATGTTTTTGTTCGATAAAAAGTCGGAGGTTTTAGTTAAGTACATTGGTACCGGTCCAACACCACCCGCGGCTATTGATGCGTTAATTATCACATTATTTTCCGTAGTTAAACCGATGGCGGAATTAACGCTGGCAATATCAAGATGGGTTCTCTTACATACTTTCTCAAAATTGAAAAGGAAATTTTTTCCAGGAAGTTCGAACCATATTTTCACTATAAATTCTTCCGGCGTTTTATCTAATTGCTTATAACCTTTATACAAATAACGAAGGGCAATTTCCCGTTGCGAATCTCCATTCGATAAAATCAGCTGAGCATCCAAAGCAAGAAAAAATATGGTGAGATCGCCAATAGGGGAAGCATTTATAAAGTTGCCTGCAATAGTAGCTATGTTGCGTATCGGGGTAGATGAAACAAGTTTAATAAAACGGAATATCTCCGGAAAATGATCGTGAAAAATAGGCGACTCAATCAAATCTGTTACCGTTGCGGAGGCACCTAAAAAACACTTATTTCCTTCCCGGTAAATACCTTTCATATCGGCGCGATCAAACAAAAAATGAATATCGCTATGCACCATGGTTTCGTGTTGCTGAACATACAGGTCTGTTCCACCTCCTAAAAATTTAGCCGGGGATTGAGATGGTTGTAATGCCCCATTTTGTTGCGTAGCTAGTTTCAGTAAGCGTTGCCTGATAATTCTAAAATATGCAGGCAAAATGGTTTTGTTAGCAACAAAGTCAACAGGCTGTTCATCGTTTCGCTGCTGCATCAATTCCGCTACTTTGCCTGCAGCACGTTCAATAGATTTATAGCCGGTACAACGGCAAATATTTCCATTGATGGCAGCAATGGCGTTAGCACTGGTTGGCTTTTTATCGCTCAGACAAAAGCCCGCCATCGACACAACAAAACCCGGCGTACAAAAACCACATTGTGTACCGCCCTCATCGCTCAACGCCTGTTGTACAGGATTAAGGGCTTCCATATTTACACCTTCAATAGTAACAATATGTTTGTTGTGTGCATTGCCAATCGCCATCAAACACGAAGTAGCGGAACGGTATCTTAACTTTTGATCCATCAGCTCACCAACTAATACCGTGCAAGCCCCGCAGTCGCCCTCCCGGCAGCCAATTTTTGTGCCCATTAAATGCTTGTGATAACGTATATAATCGAGTACCAATGTACCGGGCGGAAGGTCGGTAGCGACTTCTTGTTCATTTAAAATAAATCTTATCAATGCGATGGTTTATAAATTTAAAGTTAGCACAAATGAACAAACCCAAGGCAGCACAAACTAAGGTGGATGTAGGTTTCAGATTCCACCGCAAACTATCTGCTTGCAGTTGATGTCCCTATCAATTATATTTATGAACCCGGCAGGGAAATTTATATTTCAGACAATGAAATCTTATAAAAATTTTCTTCTTTCAATTGTGTCGTTAATAATGTGCGGTCACTCATTATCGCAAAGCGGATGGAAATACAACGGCTATTTTAGTTTTGGCTGCAATCTTAATTTTACGCATGGTCCTTCTCAACAGTTTCCAGGTTTGCGTTTATATGCATCGTTTATAGCCAACGGGGTTTATAAAAATAATTTTACGGTCAACTATGGTCCTTCCGTATCAGTTTATACAAAAACACTCGGTGCAAATCTTAACCCGCTTACAGGAGATATACAAATTGATTTTACAAATTCCTTTAGTATCGGTTCTGCCTGGGGAAGCAACCTGAGCTATACAAAATTCTTTAAAACACTTAACACCGGTTCGTTTTATAACATTGCATCGGGCTACGGGTACGGTGCTTACCTAACTTCCAACTTTATTGTAAACAACCACAAGCGCAATCAAATTGTTGGTTCGGTCTCGTTGTCTACGCCAAACTTTACAGTAAACTATTACAACGATGGCGCGCCGCCATTCAACCTGTTACCACTGGCTGATAATTTTGACCGATGGTGGACAGGTGGCTTTGGCATTTACATTCACAACCGTAAAAGCTATAATACAGTCGAACTTAGCTTCGACCAGTTTACTGGTTACTCACCATTGCTATATGAACTATCCAACCTTATTGGTATTAACCTGCCCGACTACAATATAGAAGATTCAACGGTTCGTAATAACAGGGAGCAGGTTTCACCAGCATTCAATACTTCTAACTATAACCTGAAAATATTTTTTGATAAGAACTATGCAATGGATGCAGGCATTACCGGATCGTTACGCACAAAAAGGGGAAGAGTATTTGGCCTGCAGGAGATTATTCATACAATGCTGAAATACCCGCTTCATCCAAACAACGATATAAACCGCGTTTATATTGGTGGCACCTACAACCGGATAAATAATGTTAAGCTGTAAAAAAATATTCTTACTACTGGCTGGCTTTACAGCCCTTTGTTCGTGCATGGAACAGCGCATTGTGTTTGACTTTAATAACCATGTGAACAAAGAATTTTTTAAAGAGCTACCCGGCATTGGTGATGCAAATTACCTGGGACAGCAGGTGACGAAGAAAGCAAAAAATGTGGAAGTATATATTTCCACCTTTAGCGAAAAGTTTATTGAAAAAGATCACCTGCTTGAGTTTACCGAGCTGAACGATAATACAAAAATCCCGTTTGTTACTTATGTTGGCATTGAAGGATATTCGCAGGATCTGTACTTGCTGAAGTATGATTTCAGCTATGAAGTTGAAAATAAAAAAACGAATAAAAGTTTTGAAGTGCCTGCTATAGGCGCAGTTTTTTTCTCGGTAAAACATAATGGAGCAGGGCATACCCTGGGTGTTATGCCGTGTTATTTCGGAATCATCAACGAGGAGGATAACCTGGTTGCTTTTGACACCGAACTTTCGTTGAAGAAAAGCGAGCAACAGTATTTTTTGAAACTGCACAAGAAAAGTATACGATCAAACGGACTGTTATTCATGCCGGCAAATTTTCCGGCGAAGCCTACATCCAACAAAGACAAAGTAAACATTAAGAAAATTGTGAGGCTGAATGCGAATAAGGTGGGAGGATACAAACCGTTGGTTTTTGATATCGAAAAAATTTTCAGGCACCTAAATGCATTACAATTTCGTAACGCTTCTACCCTTCCTTTAAATAAATATTTAGGTTACCTAAAAAAGCGGCAACAAAAACTTCTCCCGCAAAAAAATCCGCACCAAAAAAAGTTAACAAAAAAGGGAGTGTGAAAAAGCGGGTTGTAAAAAAAGCTGCTGAGAAACAACAGGCACCCAAAAAAAGTTTTTCGAAAAAACCTGCACCGCCGGCAGAGGAGGTTGTAACTGGTTTGCCGGATACATTAGGAGATGCTGCGCCGGCTTCTTCCACCTGCAAGTGCAAACAAAAAAAACCAAACGGAAAATTTTTTTGCTATAAGCTGGTGCAAGGCAGGTGGATTCAATCGTCAGCAATTCCGTTCCCCACCAAACAACTTTGCGAGGATACCTGTTGCTGACTTTTTACAATAATCATTGTGCACACCAACCGCCATCTATGGGTATGGCAGTTCCGGTAAGGGTTGCCGCCGAGGGCGAACTCAGGTACACGGCCATATCTGCAATTGCTTCAACAGGTACAAACTCTTTGATCGCCTGTTTCAACAATATCACTTTCTTAATCACTTCGTCTTCCGGCAGGTTATGGTTAAGTGCCTGGGCATGTATTTGCTTTTCAACCAATGGCGTTTTTACATAGCCGGGACAAATTGCATTACAGGTTATACCAAACGGTGCGCCCTCTAATGCCACTGTTTTTGTAAGCCCTACAATGCCATGTTTCGCAGCAACATATGCACTCTTAAATTCTGAAGCAAACAAACCATGCGCAGATGCGATGTTGATGATCCGGCCAAAGCCTTGTTGCTTCATACCTGTCCATACCGCTTTGGTAAGATGAAATGCGGATGTAAGGTTGATAGCGATAATATCGTTCCATTGCTCCTCCGGAAAATCATCGATAGGAGACACATATTGAATGCCCGCGTTGTTGATCAAAACATCTATCACACCAAATTTTTCAACCGCGCAATTAACCATTTCGCGCAATTGTTGCGGCACCAACATGTTGGCTTTCGAAAACAAATGATCTACGACGAACCTTGTTGCAATTTCATTTGCGATCTCTTCACCGTTCTCTTCCAGTCCATTAAAAATAATATTGAAACCCTGCTGGGCAAACGCAGTAGCAATGCCTAAGCCAATGCCGCTGGTGCTGCCTGATATTAATACGGTTCTCTTTTTCATTTTATTTTTTTGTAACGAACATTGGTTCACCCGTTCAACATCGTTGTGGCACTCACTTGTACCGTTTGTTATCTACGCATCATTGCGAGCAAGTATTAAAAATCGATCAGAGGTACGGGTAAAGTCCCAGCGGGATTTATATTTGTAGAAAAGAAATTAATCAAATATCCATCGCGTGCCATGGGTACGCGATGGATTCAATCGATTCAATATTGCGTACCTACGGCACGCTCTGCAATTAAACTATTTTGTTTCTACAAACATTTTATGCCTCCGGCACTCGTACAATTATATTCAAAACGCTTATTGGTAATTATCGTTTATTTGGCTCGTAACACAAACTCTTTTATCGTTTCAACAATTTGTTTTGCTCCCTTTCCGTACAACATGGTTTGATGATTACCATCAACTTCAACATAGGTACAATCTTTCATTATAGCAACCGTTTCCAGGGCGTTTTCTTTTGGTAGCAAAGCAGCACCCATGGTGTAAATGCCGGGGCCATTTATCAGTAAAGCAGGATGTTCCACCTTTGCCAGGTAATCTTTCCATGGCTCAGCAAGTACACCGTTTACGGCGAAGAGCATGTGTTGTAATTGTGGAATGCAGGTTACCGTGTTACCATCATTATCATTTACATCTGCCCGGTAATAGCTATACATTGCCTCCTCCCAAAAGTCGAGGTAGGGTGCTTGCTTTACTTTATCCAGGTAGTAGTCAAACGATGGGTAAGTTTTATCGAGCCGGCTCAATGCCGGGCCCAACATTTCCTTTGTGTTATCGTGCATGCGTGCCGCGGCATCCATTATCACCATCCTATCAATTCGTTCGGGAAAATGCGTTGCAAGGTATAAGGTAAGCAATGCGCCAAACGAATGACCGCCAATGATCGCTTGTTCAAGCCCAAGTTTATCCAGGAAGCCAATGATATCAGCAGCATGGTCAGCCATCGAATAACCTTCACCCGGCTGATCGCTTTTACCGCGACCGCGAAGATCAATAGAAAGAATATTGAATGTTGGCGCAAGTCCAGCTGCAATTAAACCATCGAATGCATGAGCGTTGGCGGTAAGTCCGTGCATTAAAACAAGGGTAGGTCCGTTACCCTGGTAGTGGAGGTAATGCAACCTAATGTTATTTGTTTGAATGTATTTGTCCATGAGATTCCACAACCCCAAATGGGGCGTTAGGGATAGTTATTTAACTGCACAGGAGTGAGTAAAAACTACCGCCGCATTTGGCGACGGTAGTAGTTCGAACTCCTATAACAGCTATGTGAAAATTGGTAAATTATTAAGGATTGACATTATTTCTTCGCACCAATTTACTGCAACTACAACACGATTACCAGGTGCTCTTTCGTCGAAAAAAGAACTGCCGCGGCGGACGATGATGCTATGAAGATAATAGTTGGTATCAACAGTATTTTCCATCAGCTTCCACTTATTTATTCTTACCAGTGTTAGGCAGGAACGCTTTTAGCTCAATAGAAAATAAACGTTCTATGCTGGGCGATCCAACGAATTCCCGCTGCGTAACATTGAACAGGTTGCTAACTCCGGCACCGAGGCTCAACATATTCGATATCTTATATCCTGCACTCAGGTCGATGGTAGTGAAGCCGCCTAAAGCACCATGGTTAAAGTTCTTCACATAATTACGTGGTAGTTGATTCAGCGGGTTGATGCCCCCGTAAACCAAGCCTCTTTTACCTTCGCCCGCAGATGTACCTATCTGGCTTCCGCTGTAGAAATCGTACTTACTTAAAATGCGGGCAGAAATATTTACAAACATCTTTCCCTTATGCAAGTTTTGAAAACTAAGTGTTGCAGCCACCCGATTTTTAGGCGCATTCAAATTTCGTTCTTCCAGCGAAACATATCCATCGCGGTTAGCATCGTTCTTTATATTCTCATCTTCAATATCGGAACCAAACCACGAGTATTTAACTCCGAGGCTGATATCGTCGGTAAAGAAATAATTTACACCAAGATCAACCCCGTACGATGAAACCTCGCCATAATTAAAGTAGGTAGAAAAAGCTGCACCACTCAAAACACCGGTACCATTAACTGTACCCGGAATTAATAGTTTGGCTGTTTCAATAGGAATATCACCTACTGCTAAAGCCCGGCCGCTAACACTGGTTGCGGGGCTTAAAAAGTTTTTGGTTTTGCCATAATAGCCGTTTATATCCAGGTAAAACTTTTTAGTGATTGCGCCTTTATAGCCTACTTCAAAAGTTTTTATTTCCTCGGGGTTTAACGCGATGGTGGTTGCCACTGCTGCAGCATCATTTACATTAGCTCCGTTAGGAATATATTTTACACCATTGCCATTTCCGAACACCAAACCAAACACACTCGCCCTTTGAAACAAGATGATTGGAGCGGCATAAGCTTTTCCATAGGTTAC
>JANPIA010000175.1:0-2389 GCA_031424735.1 Segetibacter sp. | reverse complement strand
TACTACCTGGAAAAAAACAATCATGGACGACCGATTATTATAGCCAGCCATAGCCAGGGTACCACCCATGCCAAATGGTTGCTGCGCGATTTTTTTGAAGGGAAGCCTTTGCTAAAACAACTGGTAGTTGCCTACATTATTGGACTGCCGGTTGAGCCCGATTGGTTTACCTTGATTAAGCCCTGCATTGCACCTTTGCAAAACGGTTGCTTTTGCAGTTGGCGTACTTTTAAAAATGGCTACGAAACCAGTTTTGTAAAGAAAGAAAAATTCACGGCGGTAGTTACCAATCCATTAACCTGGAGTGCCGGTCTGCCTTCCGCATCGCGCTATCAAAACGTGGGAGGTGTGCTCCGAAATTTTAACCGGCGCACTCCCGCGGTATCGGGAGCATCCATCCACAATGGCATTTTATGGGTAGATAAGCCACGCTTTTTTGGTAACATTTTTCTCACCACAAAAAATTACCATATTGCCGATCTCAATTTATTTTATGTAAACATTAGGGAGAATGCACGGCTGCGTTTAAAAGCCTTCAACGCCAACCAGTAACAAGGGCATTATTGCGAAGATGGCAGTAAGCCTTGAACAGGATTGGCAGAAAAAAAATTTCTTACACCTTGCCTGCCACTCTCCACCAGCTTTTGAATAGTTGCTTCGGAAAGTTTACGAACGCGTCCGGGTAGATTTAAATGACTGATGGAAATCGTTCGACGGATGAATGAGGGATCGGGATTCGGTTTGTCAATAATTGTTTGGTAAACCGCACTTACATACTGCGATAATGTTTGGATAGTTAGCGGTCGCCTGCTTTTTTGTTGTAGGAGTTGTGCTTCCGGCTTATCGAGTAACATTCCTACTGTTTCGTTGTTCAGCACATAATAATTTTCCTTTCCACTTTGAATATAACGCGTAGAGTCGAAGATATGGACAGGATAATTTGAAAGCAGTCCGCCATCAACCATCATGTGAAAATTTTTGTTCCGCCGGTCGTATTGTATGGTTCCGTTCTCATCTATAAGCAATGGCTCAAAATAAAGCGGGATAGAAATCGAAATTCGTAACGCGTCTTTAATTCGCATATTCGGGTAGGTTTCAAAACTGAATACCCGGAGACATCGGTGGCTTAAATCTGTTCCGGTTATATAAAGCTCCTTATAATTTTTAGTTTGTTTTAATTCATGCAATTGCAAAAAAGTAATGTTGGCATCGCCGGTTTTTGCTTTAATTATCTGGTCTATCCACCTGTGCAAATTTTCGCCTTTATAAAAACCGAACTTCTTACTCATCCGGTAAAATCCGCCTGGCAAAAAGCCATCATTAAATTCCTTTAACGGCACAGAAGCGGCAGCCTTCTTTATTTCAGCTGGTGTATAACCAATGGCGATCAACGTTGCCTGTATGGCTCCTGAGGAGGAACCACCAATCCGTTCAATTGATTTTAATATGCCGATACTGTCTAATATTTCCAAGGCTCCTGCAAACGCAAATCCGCGAATGCCGCCACCTTCCATCACCAAATTTTTATAAGGAACCTGTTGCGCTTTTGTTGTTGTGCCAGGCAACAGAAGTAAAGTAAATGCAATAATAGCCTTCATATCATTGCAAGGTAAATGCTTTGGCTGTTGTGTACTGCTAACTCATTTGCCTGAACAAGCAACTTTAGTAAAACATTCTGTAGAGAAATCAATAATTTAGAAACCGCGTTTAATTACAAACTTTGGTTTTGCGTATGAGAAGTATTTTGTGCATATTATTTTCCTTCTTAGCAACAATGGGCAGCTCCCAGCAGGTTTCATCTGTTAAGATTGTGCCGCAAAGTTTGAAAGATCCGAAAACACTTGCGTTAAAAATCACCTCAACTTGCACTACGGAATTAGAAAAAGTACGATCCATATTTTACTGGATAACTGAAAATATATCGTACAAAGTAAAACCTACTTACTGGTCGGCTGCGCAAATAAAGGCTTTGTACGATGATGACACTTCGCTTACGCTGAAGCCCATTAATGAGCGGGTAGCGGAGAATGTTTTGCGATCGAACTCGGCAGTTTGTGATGGCTATGCCAGGCTGTTCGCTACGCTTTGCTATTTTGCAAATATCCGTGCGGAAGTGATCACCGGCTATGCAAGGTTTAACAGCCCGGCAACTTCTACGTTTAAATCAAACCATTCGTGGAATGCAGTGCGGATAGACAGCGCCTGGCATTTACTGGATGTTACATGGGCAAGCGGTTATATAGCGGCAGGTGAATTTGTGAGGCGGTACAATAGCTATTATTTTCTAACACCACCGCAACAATTCATCCACGATCATTACCCCGAAAACCTTGAATGGACTTTATTAAGCAGCCCGCCTACTTTGAAGGAATTAGATCATACACCTTTT
>JANPIA010000174.1:0-3383 GCA_031424735.1 Segetibacter sp. | reverse complement strand
CAGCCTGCGTTTTTGGTACGATATTTTATATGTCTATTGCATTCATCATTTAAAAAAAATAACATGTTCCAAAATAAAAAAACAGGTGGACTATTATTAGCCGGTCTTGCAGCCCTTGCCTATTACAAATACTCAAAAATGAGCGAGGAGCAGAAGAAAAACATTGTGGGTGATCTGAAAGCCAAAGGCCAGAAATTATACGATGAGTATGCGCCGGCAGAGTTAAAAGACTTACTAGGTAAGAAAAAAACCGAAGCCACTGAAACTTTTTCTGAAAGCCAGGCCTTCTCAGGTTAATTATCCTGGACAAAACTTTATGAAACCGCCCAATATTTGGGCGGTTTTTGTTTTATTGCTATTCTACTTCTTACTTCAATTTAGTTTGCCTAAACATTTGGTTTTACGCGGTTTGGTAAACCTATCATAGCATGCTACATAGCTTGGGTAAGCAGCACTCACGATTGTAAAAATTACATTGCCCAACTTATCTTGCGCCCCAATTACAGTGTATGTCGGTAGAAAAAATATTTTCGGAATGGAAGTTAAAAGCCTTTAAACCGGTGTACTGGTTAGAAGGAGAGGAGCCTTATTTTATTGACCAGGTAGTAGATTATGCCGAACATAAAATTTTAAGCGAAAGTGAAGCCAGCTTTAACCTGACTGTTTTTTACGGTAAGGATGCGGAATGGACAGCAGTTGTAAATGCCTGCAGAAGATATCCTATGTTTTCTGAAAGGCAGGTTGTTTTATTAAAAGAAGCCCAGCTAATGAAGGATATTGAAAAGCTGGAAGGATATATAGAAAAACCTTTAAACAGTACGCTGTTGATTGTTGCTTACAAAGACAAAAAGGTGGATGCCCGTACCAAACTGGCCAAAAACCTTAAAAAGTTTGGTGAGGTACTTACAACCAAAAAAGTGCCCGATTATCAAATGAACGATTGGGCAAAGGAAATGATTCGCAGAAAGGGGTTTGAGATCAATCCGCAGGCATTATTGCTGTTAATTGATCATTTGGGCAATGATTTGAGCAGGGTAGAGAATGAAGTTGATAAGCTTGCCCTAAACCTGGGCAGGGGTAAGGTGATAGATGAAAATGCCATTGAAAAATATGTAGGCATTAGCAAGGAGTTTAATGCATTTGAGTTGCAGGCAGCTATTGCTAAAAAAGATTTGGCAAAAGCTATTCGTATCATTCAATATTTTGAGTCCAACCCTAAAGCAGCTCCTATACAATTGATACTGCCGTCACTCTATGGATACTTTAGCAAGGTCTACAGCATTTTTGGCCTGGATAGTATAAGCGAAACTACAGTTGCCCCCATCTTTTATAGAAACAGTTTTGTAGCAAAAGAAGCTATATCAACTTCAAAAAGTTATGGTGTGCAGGGCCTCGAAAAAATATTATTACTGCTACACGAATACAATCTAAGGAGCATTGGCGTACACGATGGCGGCACATCGGATAGCAGTCTGATGAAAGAGATGGTGGTGAAAATGATCAGCTAATCAATTGCAGCTGCGATTGAGGAAGTCTATTCTTCCTCTGCTTCCTCTGCATTGTTGAGCAATCTATCAGGTAAATTTTTACTTGCTGTTGCGCCCATTTTCTTCAACTCCTGTATGCGTGTTAAAATATTTCCTCTTCCCCTTGATAGTTGCTTAAAAGCTTCGGTATAAGCATTGGTAGCATCTTCTAATTTTCTACCTACACCTTCAAGGTTGTCAACAAAGCCCGAAAATTTATCGTATAGCAGACCTGCTTTTTCTGCAATTGAAATTGCATGGCGATTTTGTTGTTCCACCTTCCATAGGTCGGCTATAATTTTAAGAACTGCAAAAAGGTTGGTAGGACTAACCAGTAAAATTTTTTTGTCGTAAGCATATTTCCATAAATGCAGATCGCTTTTCACCGCTTCTAAAAATGCCGGTTCAATAGGAATAAAAAGCAACACATAATCCAACGCCATAGCATAGCGTGGATAGTTTTTGCGGCTGAGGCCATCAATGTGCTGTCGCAGGCTGCGTATGTGGTCGTTAAGCAAATGACGCTGGCTTTCTTTGTCGTCGCAGCCTATGCATTGCTCCCATGCTACCAGCGATACTTTTGAGTCAATGATAATGCGCCGCTGATCGGGATAATAAATGGTAACATCAGGTTGAAGCCCTTTGCCCTGTTCGTCTTTAATAACATTGCCGGCCACATCTTTTATGAACTCCTGCACCACGTATTCGCGGCCACGGGTTAGGCCACTGTTTTCATGCAGGCTTTCCAAAATCATTTCGCCCCAGTTGCCCTGCATTTTATTGTTGCCTTTTAAAGCTGTTGCCAGGTTGTTGGCTTCGTGGCTTACCTGTGCACTCATTTCAATCAGGCGCTGCACCTCCCTTCCCAGGCTAAAACGTTCTTTCGATTCCTTGTCATACGTGTCTTCTACCTTCTGCTTAAATTCGGTGATGTTGGTCTTTAAAGGTTCTAATATCTGGCGAATGCTTTGCTCGTTACTTTCAGAGAACTTCTTTGAATTGTCATCCAATATTTTTTGAGCCAGCTCACTAAACTCCAGCTTAAATTGTTCTCTCAGCCTAAGAATATCGTTTTGCTGGTTGTCTAATTTTTCGCGGTTACTTTTCAGCTGGGCATACAAGGTTGCCTTATCCTCGTTTGCTTTATTAAGTTGGGTGTAACGTTCATTAAGTTGAAGGTTAAGCTGTTCGTGCTGCTCCTTTAACTGTTTGTGTAATGCATCAGCACGTACAAATTGGTTTTGAAAATCAGCTTTCTCCTGTAGAACCTTTTCATGAGATTGCCGAAGCTGGGTTAACTCCTGTATTTGCTGGTCTAATGCAAGCTTTAAACCCTGGTATTTACTTTTTTGAATTAACCAACCTATGATCAGCCCTACTATACCACCTGCAATAATTAGAATTACATACAACAATTCGTTAGGCATATACTTCGCTTTACTGCAATAATAACGAAAGCCAAAACAGGTAGCGGCGTTGTTAATTTTTAGAGAGGGTTTGTGATTTTATAAACAACCGCTGCCGGCCAGGAGAGTACTATAAAAAAATAATCCCACTCTTACAGCGGGATTAAATTTTTTTCTGTTTTTCCGATTAGCCTTTTGGTTTTTCAGGTAATGGAATTACTAGATCGGTTTGGTTCTTCCGGATAATTGGATAGTTGGTTTTTCTTTTCGGAAATTGGATAAAACGGGACTTTTCATTGTTACTGGATTCGAAGGGTACGCTGGATTATTGTGATGTAAAAATAGAGGCTGAAAGTGAACAAAAGAAAGTTTTAAAGACATAGGGATATCCAAATCGGACAGATTAAAATATGTCTTCTCTGATACAATAAATCGTAAAAAATTATGTTAC